>NZ_CALEVF010000286.1 GCF_937920395.1 uncultured Clostridium sp.
GCGGGAAGTAGCGGAAATTCTGCTGCTCAAAGGCCTCCTATACATATATAAACATATACACGCGTAGATAATATTATGAAGGTAGGTGTAGTCATGAAAACAATATGTATTTTCAACCAAAAGGGAGGAGTAGGTAAAACTACTACAAATATAAATTTATGTTCTTATTTAGCCATGCAAGGGAAAAAAGTTTTAACAATAGATATTGATCCTCAGGGGAATACTACAAGTGGACTAGGGTTTGATAAGAAAAAAATTAATTTATCAACTTATGATTTGTTAACTTCCGATATTTCTATTAATGATACTATAAAAGAATGTGAGCTTGTAAATAATTTATACATAGTACCTTCAACAATGGAACTTGCAGGTGCAGAAGTAGAACTTATAAATATAAAAAACCGTGAAAATATATTAAAGGAAAAGCTTAAAGAAGTTCAAGGTAAATTTGATTACATTTTCATAGATTGTCCACCATCGCTCGGGATTTTAACAATAAATGCTCTTACTGCGGCAAATAGTGTGCTTACGCCTATTCAATGTGAATTTTATGCTTTAGAGGGTGTTGGTCAGTTAGTAAATACTATCCAATTAGTTAAAAAGTCTTTGAATAAAAAATTAGAAATTGAAGGTATAATTTTAAGTATGTATGATAATAGAACAAAACTGTGTAATGAGGTGGTTGCTGAGGTTAAGAGATATTTTAATGACAAAGTTTATAAAACAACAATTCCAAGGAATATAAGATTGGCAGAAGCACCGAGCTTTGGGTTGCCAATTATGCTTTATGATGATAAATGCAAAGGAGCACGTGCTTATGAATATTTAGCAAATGAGTTTTTAGATAGACAAGGGAGATGATAATATTGAACAAGAAATTTGGTTTGGGCAAAGGACTGGGAGCTTTAATTCCAGAAGAAGAAATTGTTGAAGATAGTTCTACTATTTTTAAAATACCAATGAATTTGATTAAGGCTAATAAGGATCAACCAAGAAAAAACTTTGATTCTGAAAAAATATTCGAACTAGCACAATCAATAAAAGAACATGGAGTAATTCAGCCCATCATTTTAAATAAGGAAGACGATATATATATAGTTGTAGCAGGTGAACGAAGATTTAGAGCTGCTAAAAGTATTGGGCTAGTGGAAATACCAGCAATTATTATGAATATAACAGATAAAGAAGTATTAGAAATATCATTAATAGAAAATATTCAAAGAGAAGATTTAAACCCTATAGAAGAAGCTATCGCCTATAAGAAATTATTATTAGATTTTAATCTTACTCAAGAAGAAATTAGCAAGAAAGTATCTAAATCAAGGACAGCTATATCAAATACTATGAGATTATTAAATTTAGATGAAAGAGTTCAAGAGTATATAATGGATGGAGTAATTTCAGAGGGCCATGGAAGAGCGATACTTGGAATAAGCGATAAAGAATTTCAATATCAAGTTTCTCAAATGGTTATAGATGATAGTCTTAATGTACGTGAAACAGAAAAACTAGTGAAGAATTTTGAAAATAAAAAAACAGAAAAAGTAAATAATAACGATAATAATATATATTATAAAGATATTATGAGTAAATTAGAGAATCGTTTTGGTACAAAAGTTATAATCAATGCTAAAAATAAAAACAAGGGTAAAATAGAAATTGAGTATTATTCAGAAGAAGATTTTGAAAGAATATTAGAACTTATTAATATATAATGTTTCACGTGAAACATATTTGAGAGGAAGTAACTTACAATGGAGAATATAATTAATTTTATAAGAAATTCTGAAATATACATAGTAATAGGACTTATGGTTCTTGTACTTATACTAATTATAATAGTTGTAATAACATATAAAGCTTTAAATAAATTAGAAAGTAAATATAGAAAATTAATGAGGGGTGTAAATAATAAAAATTTAGAAGATATGGTTGTATCTTATTTAGATAAAGTAGATGATGTTAAAGATCAAAGTCAAAATGTAAAACAAATGTATGAAAGAATTGAGGGAGATTTAAAAACTTGTATACAAAAAACTTCAATAATAAGGTATAAGGCATTTGATGATATGGGAAGTGATTTAAGTTTTTCTATAGCATTCCTTGATGGAAGTAGTAATGGGATTATATTAACTAGCATTTATGGACGAGATGAGAGTACTACTTATGCTAAACCAGTAGAAAAGGGTATATCTAGGTATGAATTATCTGATGAAGAAAATGAAGCTTTAGAACAAGCTTTAACATCAAAAAAACACTAGAAACTACTTAAAATTAGTATTAAAAATCTTTTTTATGGCACACTAAAAATAAAAGAGGTTTTTTATGGTAATATGTGTTTCACATGATCTTGAATATTTACAAAATGGATTAGCACAAAGGGGTTATACAGTGATAAATAATATAGATAATAATACCCAGTGTGATGCAATAATATGTAATCTTAAAGAGGGCGGTCTTAAAAACTTGATTATGCAAAATAATATAAAGAGTGAGGGAACTTTAATTGTCGATATTGGAAGTAAATCTATCGATGAAATCGAGTATATATTAAGTACCAGAGTTTATAGTGCTATATTTTAAATGAAGGGGCCGTCTCAAAATAGAAATTACTTTCTATTGCGAGATGGCTCTTTTTTCTTATGTAAATACAAAAGTGGATTCCGAGGAATCCATTTTTGGTGTATAATTTAAGCATGACTAATAAAAAAATTACACAAAAGAATTATACCAAAATTTGCGAGGTTTATCAATTAGTTATTCCTGTTGAAACAGGAATTTTGATACCCGAAGATGATTCAGTGAGACTACTAAGCCAAATATTGGAGGAATTATTTTACACGAAACTAAATGAGGCGTACTCTTCACAAGGAAGAAATCCAGTAGTTGAACCGA
>NZ_CALEVF010000287.1 GCF_937920395.1 uncultured Clostridium sp.
AAATATACGAAATTGTTTGACAATTGTGTTAATTTAGAATATTATATGTATTAAGATTAGTTATAAAATAAAATTTATAAAGCGATGATGGAGAAAAAAATTCCAAATAATAACTACAGAGAACCAATAATTGTTGAGAATTGGTGTTATAGTGGAAACAAATATATCACTCTAGAGCTTCCTAGTTCAAATAAAGTTACAGCCAATATTGTAATCTTTAAAGTAAACATGGACGGATGCCACCGTTATGAGGTTAGGATTTAAAGAAATCTGGTGATTTTAAATTAGATTTCGTAGATCGTATAATAAGGTAATTCATTGATTTGAATTACGAACTAGGGTGGTACCACGAAAGTTTTCGTCCCTATAAACATATATATATATGTGTTTATAGGGACGAAAACTTTTTATTTTAAAAAAAGTTTTCTTAGTAAAGTACAAATATTAAAAAATAAAATATTGAATAGAGCTATGAAGGAGATAAAAATATCAAATTTAAAACTACAGAGAGCCAATAATTGCTGAAAGTTGGTGTTTTAAGGATATGTAATAATCACTCCTGAGCTGTAAAAATAATGAGGTAATTTAGAAAAGTAAATTACGAATTAGGGTGGTACCACGAATCTTTCGTCCCTATGAACATAACTACTTATGTTTATAGGGATGGAAGATTTTTAATTTCCGAGTAAAAGGAGGAGTTGTAATGTATAAAACTATAAGTGCAAAGGTAGAACATGGTATAGATGCATTAGTAAGAGTTACAAACACTTTAAGGAGAAAAGAGTTTAAAATAAAAGGACTCGTAATGACAGAAGTTGAAATTGATGGATACTCAGATTTAAGGATAACAATAGAGGAATACTCTAATTTAGGAATAGAACAAGCAATGATGCAGCTTAGGAAAATTATAAATGTATATGAAATTGAAGAGGTTAAGGCTGAGCTCGCAGCACCGAAGGTGATGGTTTAATTAAAAAAACTAAAAAGAAGGTGATAATATGTTACTTAATGGTGCTCAAATTGTACTTAAGTGTTTAAAAGAGCAAGAAGCAAAGATTATATTTGGCTATCCGGGCGGAGCTGTTATTCCACTTTATGATGCACTCTATGATGAACTTGACTATTTCACTCACATTAGAACGGCTCATGAACAAGCGGCAGTTCATGCAGCAGATGGCTATGCAAGGTCCACAGGAAAAGTTGGAGTTTGTTTTGTAACTTCAGGCCCAGGTGCAACGAATACAATAACTGGAATAGCAACTGCTTACATGGACTCGATTCCAATGGTTGTAATTACAGGGCAGGTAGCGAGGAGTTTGCTTGGGCGTGATTCTTTTCAGGAAATAGACATAATGGGAATTACTTTATCAATTACAAAACACAGTTGTATCGTGAAGGATGAAAAAAACTTAGCAGATACTATAAGAGAGGCATTTAAAATAGCCCAAAGTGGAAGACCGGGGCCAGTACTTATTGATATTCCAAAGGATATTTTCTTAAGTGAAACTGAATATACAAAGGTAGAAAAAAAAGATGAAATACAAATAACAACTACTGATATAGAAATGAGAACAATACAAGAAGCAGTAAAAATGATTCAATCTTCAAGGAAACCTATAATTTATGCTGGTGGTGGGATTAAAACAGCTAATGCTTCAAATAAATTTTGTGAGTTTGCAAAGCTTTGCGATATTCCTGTGGCAAATACATTAATGGGACTTGGTACTATTCCAAGAGATCATAAATTGTCTCTCGGAATGGTAGGAATGCATGGCTTTCGTGAGACAAATTTAGCAGTGACAGGGAGTGATTTAATTATAGCGATTGGTGCAAGATTTAGTGATCGGGTAATTGGGAAAGGAGACGAATTTGCACCATCTGCAAAAATAATTCAGATTGATATTGACGAGACTGAAATTGATAAGAATAAGAGCGTAGACTTATCTTTAGTTGGAGATATGAATACAATACTAGAAAAGTTAATTTCTTATATGGAGCAAAAAAATAGGAAGGCATGGCAGGAGAAGATAGAGAGTTTTAAGGTTACAAATTATGCTAATCTTAAAGGAAACAACTTTACACATCTGGATGTGCTAAAATCTTTGAATGAAGCTCTTGAGGAAGATACTATTGTTACAACTGATGTAGGACAACATCAGATGTGGACTGCACAAATGTGGAGATTCAAGTATCCTAGAACGTTTATAACTTCAGGAGGCCTTGGAACCATGGGGTTTGGATTGGGGGCTGCAATTGGAAGTCAGATGGGCAATTTAGATAAAAGGGTACTTTTAATAACTGGTGATGGAAGTTTTCGAATGAGTTGCAATGAACTTCAAACTATATCAAAGTATAAGCTTCCTATAATTACTGTGATTATGAATAATCATACCTTAGGAATGGTAAGGCAGTGGCAGAGAATGTTTAGTAATGGAAGATATAGTGAAACAGATATTGGTGATGAAGTAAATTATGTAAAGCTTGCACAGGCTTATGGTGTTGAAGCATATAGAGTTACCAGTATTGATGAATTAAATAATGTACTAGAAATAGTAAAAAAGAAAAAAAGACCTATGCTTATAGATTGTGTAATAGATAAAGAAGAGGGTGTATATCCAATAGTACCACCAGGAAAATCTATTCAGGAATTGGTGTTAGAGTGAATAGTAGTAAATAACAATTTATTAAATATATCAGGTTAATTTTATTTTGTAAGTAAGCCACTTCATCTCAGAAGTGGCTTATTTTAAAATATTATTTAATACACCTAAGATTTTATAATAATTATCATGTAAGATGAAGTATAATAGTGGTCAATAGGTTGTAATTAGTTGCCTAAAATATAATACTCACGGGGGAACACCATGAATTTATCAACTATTTTTTTAATGTTTATATATTTATTTAATATAATATGCGTTCTGCGACTGATTTTTATAAAACGAAGTGATACAAGAGTTGTATTTGCATGGCTTTTAGTATTCTTTTTTTTACCTTATGTTGGTTTTGTTTCTTATTTCTTGGTTGGTAGTAAATATAAAATGCGTATCATGTCAAAAAAGTATGGTATGGGTGAAATAGAAGAAAAGTACAATAATGTGCTAGAAAAACATATTCATAATATTGATACTGATAAAATACAATTTAGAGAAGCAGAAACTGAAAAATATAGAGATTTAATTACGATGAACTCAAAAAATATAATGGGTTATTTTACTCAAAATAACGAAGTAGAACTTTTATTAAATGCTAAGGAAACATTTTCTATGATTTTTAAAGATATTAGAAGTGCAACAAAAAGTATTGAAGTAATGTATTATATTTTTAGAGCAAAAGATAAGATTGGTAAAGAATTTATATCTCTTTTAGAAGAAAAGGCAAAACAGGGGGTAAAAGTAACTTTAATATATGATGGGCTTGGATCTATACATACTCATATGAGTGATTTTAAGGAGCTAAAAAAAGCTGGTGGGCATGTATATAGATTTTTGCCATCTATTATAAAAAGTTTATTGCTTGCAAATTACAGATTACATAGAAAAATAGTTGTTGTGGATGGTAAAATTGCTCATACTGGTGGAATTAATGTGGGGGATGAATATTTTGGTTTAAAAAAGATAAATAAACCTTGGAGGGATACAACAATACGTCTGACTGGTTACAGCGTACTTTCATTTCAAACAAGGTTTTGGTCTGATTT
>NZ_CALEVF010000288.1 GCF_937920395.1 uncultured Clostridium sp.
AATAATGGTGGAATATTTTGATTATTAGACAAATTTAAACTATAATATACATAGATTAACAAAATATATAACAAGACATGGAGATATAAATATGAATGAGATAAGCATAGATGATAAGGAATTAACCAATAAACTACTTATAAAGTGGCTTGATAAATTGGCATATTTAAGTGATATAAAGAGGCGTAGTATTTATAATATGGCAAGTAATTATTATAATAATACTAGCTTTTTACTAAAGATAAATACGGCTATTGTTAACGAAGAAAAATATTGTAGTGATAATGATGTGGTTAGTAGTGTTATTTATGAGAAAGAAAATGACAAACATATATTGAGTTATAATGATGAAAAAATGGAATTTACATATATACAAATAAAAGAAATTATATCTGGAATGATTGATCTTTTAGAAAAAATACATCCATTAGGAACAGTAGTCCAATTAAAAAATCAATTTCTCAAAAATATTATAGCTGACAATAAAATTGAAAATGCAAGGTTCGTAATTATTAACCGATTTATGTTTCATAATGAAATCAAAACATATTTTCAATATGCAGGAGTTGTATATCCATTAGGCATGGTAGGTGATGGAAAAGCAATACAGTTTACAACAGAACTTATAGAAAAAGTAATTCACGAAGGGTATTCTGATGAGCAAGAAGAGGCATATGTTTATCTCCTAAAAAAAGAATTAGTTATAGAGAAAAAGATGCATTCTTTTGGATTCTCAACAAAGGATGAACGTGAAGACTTTGAAATGAAAACTGAGGTGGAAAGTAAATAGATGATTAAAATTGAGACTGATCAGTTAAAAGTGGAACTTAATAAGCTTCAAGCAGCAATAAAGGATTTAGAGCCTTATTCTAAAGAATTTATTGAAAATACTATAAACAGTTTTGAGGGCTGTAATTCAGATTTCATTGATACAATAAAGAAAGCATTAACAAATATGACAGATACTAAGGCACCCAAGTTATTAAAAAAAGTACAGAAATTTCATGATGGAGCTTTAAGTGTTGTAGTAGCATTTGAAAAAAAAGATGCAAAATTGGGAGAGAAAATAAATCCTAATAAATAGGAGGTAAAGGGTCTAGTGAATTATACTAAGGGACATTCAGAAGGATTAGTTAGTAATTATATAGAAGAAATTGAAATCCAAAAAAAAAGTATGGCTAAGAATTTTGAACAAATGGATTTTCAAAATGCAGTTGAAAAAGACAAATGTGGTGAGATAGTAGATGAGATGATAAATAATTGTAATATATTAATAAATAAACTAAAG
>NZ_CALEVF010000289.1 GCF_937920395.1 uncultured Clostridium sp.
GCCAGGTAATAAAAAAAACACTAAGTTTATCTTAGTGTTTTTTTGCGTTAAAATATAAATTGATTATTTTAAAGTGATGAACAAACAGTGCTCAAAACTTTGCCTATACTATCGTTAATTACTAAATCTGCTTGATTGTCATATTGGGTAGGAGTCTTGTTGATAAGAATCAAGTTTTTCCCATTAAAGTATTTAATTAAGTTTGCAGCTGGATAGACTACAAGAGAGGTGCCACCTACAATTAATGTGTCAGCATTACCTATTGCTTTAATGGAACTTTCTAAGATACTCATATCTAAATTTTCTTCATAAAGAACTACATCAGGTTTGACAATACCACCACAATTATCACATATTGGAATTATTGAGTTGCTAGCTAAGATATACTTTAAGGTGAAAGATTTATTGCATTTCATACAATAATTTCTATGTATAGATCCATGAAGTTCATAAACGTGTTTTGAACCTGCCATTTGATGTAATCCATCAATATTTTGAGTGATTATAGCTTTTAATTTATTTTTATTTTCAAGCTTTGATAATGCAATGTGGGCAGCATTAGGCAATGCATCAGTAAAAATCATATTAGTCTTATAAAATTTAAAAAATTCTTCAGTATGATTTATAAAAAAAGAATGACTTAAAATAACTTCAGGAGAAAATTTTAAATCATTTTTTACATTATATAAACCTTGTGCAGAACGAAAATCAGGAATACAACTTTCGGTAGATACACCTGCACCTCCAAAAAAAACTATATTAGTACTATTTTTTACAATTGTTTCTAATGATTTGTAACACATAACATCAGCCCCTTATGTATATTATAACAGTTAATTGATTAGTCGTTGTTAAATAAGTATACTAGTAGTGTTTAACATTAGATAATATTGTAGTACAAGTAACATTATACCTATCCTAGTGTATCAATATAAGAGATTGGAGGATTAACAGTGAATAATAGAGATAAATGGTGATAATCTAGATATATGAACTATAATGTTAATATACAATAAATCCGTTATGGTAAGATACTACATGTCGTCGTAAGTAAGCGATGATATTTGATATGAAACAATAAATTGGTCTTTGAAAATTAAACAGAGAAATAGGTAAAGAAATGAAATTATATTTTATTTTAACCAGTCAATTACTTTAGTAAAAGTAATATTTTAGTTGTAAGACTAAAAAGTATGTAATGAGCTTGCTAACCAACTTAACA
This sequence comes from uncultured Clostridium sp., assembly GCF_937920395.1. GTDB lineage: Bacteria > Bacillota > Clostridia > Clostridiales > Clostridiaceae > Clostridium_AD. Next base: position 1,223 of record NZ_CALEVF010000289.1, read on the forward strand.
GTTGGCGCAGA
>NZ_CALEVF010000290.1 GCF_937920395.1 uncultured Clostridium sp.
TTAATCCACTATGGATTTTTTATTGGTTCAACTTCATTTTACAACAAGTCTATTATATTGAATGCCTTTATTAAGTTTATAATCATTTAGGTAATTTTAAAAAAGTATATTATATTTTTTTATGGGGGACAACACATCACTAATTCACCATTTTTATAGGTTTAAAAAATACCAAAATTCACTTCCCTCACCAACAACGAAACGCTCTAACCATTCAGCAAAGCTAAATTGGAAATAGTTATTATCAGGAAATGGATAAGACAAATAATTCTCACCAGCAACATATTTAATACGATTAATATAGATTTCCCCAATATCACGTAACTGCAAAATCGGGAATAAATCTTCTTCCGAGTAAAATCCACTATTTTTCATAAAATCTCTTACTTTAAATACCTCTTGCACAGAGTAGATGTGACAAATAACACTCATACTTCCACCCTCATCAAAAAGCTCTAACCCATTAGTTATGCGTAAAAAATCTAAGTAATCAGCCGGCAAACCTAATTCTTTTAACTTTCTAAGTTCTGTTACTGTGGCTCCTGGATAAAACTTGCATGTTACATCTACAGGCAACCGACCAAGTTGGAAAATTTTAAAAGAATTTTGTTCGTTAGAACTCCTTATTTTCAGACTTTCAATGACTCGTTCTATTTGTTTATTCATGCAACGGAACACCTCTCTCTAGTAGTTCACAAACCATGTCGTAATTAACGAATGTTCACTATTTGTATTTGGTACTGGCATCAAATTTGAAAAATCATCTAACCCACCATAAATGCGCGGGCGAATATGATGAATTTGAACGCTACTCCAAAAGCTATCGGGTTGAGTGCCATACGCAGAATTGTATTGATTAATATAGGCTTGTCTACTATTCCAGCTAGGTGATGATGATAGCTTTTTCCAAGTAGTATTTATAGATGTTGCTGCATCTTGTTTAGACACCGGATCAACATATTCTGGAAAGTTTTGAGCTATCTTATTCTGCAAGATAGTTGATGAAATAGAGATTGCCTGTGTACTTACCTGATCTCCATCACCCGCTAACAACCACGCACCACCTACAGCAAAGAACGTTGTTCTAGCCGGAACCTCAACTGACCCTAATAATCCTATTGTAACATCTCCGACCTTTGAAATTAATGGAGTTGTCGTTATAGTTACGGGACCAGAAATAGATGGTTCAGAGTAAAATTCTAATTGTTCATCAACCGCATACGGCGCCGGACCAACTATTGAATCAATCCAAAAATTTAACCTGAAATTGCCGTTATAATAATCTTCTGACACATGATAAGATACTGTTGTAAGAACAGGGATTTCACCTTCACTTGTCACTAAACCTGAAGATTTATTATTAGAACTGACTACTACAGATCCATTACCTGAATTCAATGAACGTACATTACGCCCTCCCGAATTCCTTTCCAAATTAGAAAAACTAGCACTTTGTAAACTAGTACTTTGTTGCTTACGAACAACTTGTGCCCGATTACTAAGTTGATTTTGCAACGAAGCACTAAGACTATCAACTTTAATATTTACAGTTGTATTATTGTTTTTAGGTGAGACTTGTACTCCTTTTGCGTAAACACTAATTGATGGGCTTAATAATATTGATACAGTCAAAACAGTAGAGATTAATAAACTAAAAAGTTATGTTACAATATCATATATATTATAACATAATTTCCTTATTTTAATAAAATATAGCATTAAAAATATTTTTATCCATAAGTATGAAAAGGCATTTTTAAAACATAAGAAGAATAATATTGTAAATTTGAAATACGCCCAAAGTGAAAGTAACATAATAGTAATTGAGTTATATTCACTTTGAGGCTATATACCATTCCTTGAACGTTGTAAATTTGCTCTATTTAAAATATTTATGGTATTATTAGTATAATATTTTTAAATAGTTAGTTCACAATCGTAAATTATGTCGACAAAAGTAAACTCATATCTAAAAATATGGGTTTACTTTATTAAGCGTGTATTGATATTCTGAATGTAACACAGTTTTAAATCAAAAATTTAATTAGTCAAATTTTCTAATTGAAGAAATAAGTAAAGGGATTATGCTTAAAACAACTAAAAATAATGATTCATATAATAAGGTGAGAACACCACCAATGCTTTGTGACAACCAACCTGTTATGAGATAACCAAGTGGTAAAAGAATATAAGAACCCATCATATCAAGACTTGCAACTTTACCAAAAGAATCAATAGGAATTAGTTCTTGTAAACTTCCTTCCCATATTAGAGAAAAAAGCATTATAATTGCACCACTTATAACCATTACAAAAATAAGATATGGGAACCAATTAATAAAAGCTATACCACTTAGAGCAATTCCTACAAAAACAAAACTAGAATAAGCTATAAGTCCTCTGTGCTTCCACTTTTTTCGTAGACTAAAAATAAATGCTGTAATTAGTGAACCTACTCCACTAGCTGTTATTAAAATGCCATATGTATAAGGAGGCATTTTATAATAAATTTTAATTAGCCATGGTAATAAAATGGACATAATACTTGACGTTGCAATATTAATAAATGAAAAGACTAATATTGTTATCCATAGATATGTTTGCTTTTTAATTTCCTTTACTCCTCCAATTAATTCATTTCTTAAAAATAAAAGTCTATGTTTATTATCAACAGGTTTTGGGACAGGCTTTTCTATTTTAAGGAAAATAAGGCTCACAACCGAAATAAGAAATGGTTACTACACAGGCATTCCCAATATGAAATGCCTGTGATAATATAAAACCATATT
>NZ_CALEVF010000291.1 GCF_937920395.1 uncultured Clostridium sp.
TATGGTTTTATATTATCACAGGCATTTCATATTGGGAATGCCTGTGTAGTAACAATTATTTAATTCATTTAGATTTAATAATATCTTAAGCCATTAGCCTATCTATGTATTGTGAACGATGGTTTTTAGATCTTCACCATTTTTCTATGATGTTTTTGTAGCCTTCGTATAAACTTTTTCTTGCTTTATAAATATATTTATATTCTATAGGTCTAGTTTGTTTGTTTGTACTTTTTGTTATAGAATGTGATAAATCACATTCTAACCTTTTATTATGAATTTCTTTACATAACAAAAATAATTCAGGATATTGTTTTTCTAATCGTGTACCTTTATTAAGTGAGCCACCAATATTTCCTAACTTATACCCGCCTAATGTGGTATCATGTACAAATAATTTGCTTAGTAAAAAATCATTAAATACATCCGTAATATTTACAAATGCTGACATATCGTTTTGAACATATGCTTGAGTTCTTACTATTTTATTTTCAGCTAGATCATGGTCCTTACCAAAAATTTTTTTCCAATCAGTGCAAGGCAATTTTTTGTCACATATAGAATCTAATAGATTACCTATTAAACTAGGTCTACTAGCCGACCTGTTAATAATACCAACAAATTTTAGTGCCTTTTGTCCTATATAGTTAATTTCACTATATGGCGGACTAATGTTGCAATTATTTTTTATGATTTCAAATACAGCTGCCAATGAAATATCCACACACTCATCTGTAAGAAGAATTTTATTAAGTTCAATATATGAAGGTTCTCCGATAAAATCTAAATCAATATATTTAATAATTGTTTTCTTAACCCACCAATCATTTTCATTAATCAGTATTTGTTTTATTCCTTTATACTTTATTAAATTGTTTTTAAACAAATATGAAAGTAATGTGTTTCTATAGGTAGGATTTAATTTCCGTTTTCTTCTTTCTTTCCATCTTGTTAATACAAATTTCATTAACTTTTGATTATTCTGATTCGACAAATTATTACTTATTGCATCAATTAAATGCGCGTTTACAATTTGATAAATTTCTGGCTTTTCAAATTCTGTTATTAAGCGGTCTACAATTTTATCTGATATTTTAGTAGTATAGGATTTAAAATAATTTGATATTGATTCAAAAAGCTGAGGATTATTTTCTAATACATCTAATAACTTATTTGATAACTTAGCGTTTGCTTTGGCATTAAATAAATACATCTTAAATTCAGTTAAATTATTTACTTTACCATTCTTGCATAATCGTATTAAATTCTTTTCAATCAGCTTATAATTACCTTTAATTGATAATTTTGAGAGTTCATCACCTAAGCTACTAATATTTTTAATTTCATTTTTTATATCTATAATTTTATGTATTTCAATTTTTGAGGACTGAGGAAATAATCCTATCTGTTTGCAATTATAATCTAATCTAGCTAGCATACGTTTTAAAGACAATTTATCTCTTGCCATAAGTTTAATATCATCAACATATCTAAAGTATTTTACCTCATCACTTTTATTTAATTTTTCATAACTTTCATCAAAATATGATAATATTACTTCAGATAATATACCTGAAGACATAGGTCCCTGCGGTATACCATGGCTCTTATATATACTGTGATTAGTAGACCATCTATTTAATAAAATTAATAATTTATCTATAAATTCTTTATCCAACCCATATTTTTTTAAAAATATTCCTAAGACTTTATGATCTATGCTATCGTAACAAGCGGTAAGATCGAAAGAAGCAATATATTCATATCCGTTATTATAAGTACTTTTTAATGCCCTATTAAAATTTGCATATACCAAATCCCATTTTCTATAGAACCATATACTTCTTTTACCTGAATACAAATTGCCGAATACAGTTTTATTATATCTATGTTTTGCCTTTTGTGAATAATTTTCTGCAATAACATTAATAAATGCTTGATAAACAATTTGATCCTCAATTGTAAGTAGTGTATATAGTCTTGTAGTACAAATTGTCTTTGGAAGTAGTACTTTTGAAGGTTTATTAGGTATGTATTTATTGTTTTTTAATCTATTGTACAAGTCACCAATGTTTTCTTCAACTGAGATTGCATATGCTGTATACGAATCTCTAAAATAATTTTTATACTGAGCTGATGGATTAGAATTAATCCATTTCCATGCCCTAACTAAATTTTGCTTCGAATACACCTTTTTATAATCATCCATAAGATTTGTTCACCATCCATTTTCTAATAATATTAGAAATGATTTATAATTTTCTACAAATTACAATTTGTATAATTTCCAATTTAATAAATATATAAAAAGTATAGCATATTTTATTAAGTATTAAAATATAATCAAAATTTAGAGTTTTTTAGAAGAAACTGGAAGTGAAAGTCCACAAATATATCGTGCTTTAGTGAGTGTAATATTAGGAAACATACCTATCCCATAGTTATAATTATTGTAGAATAACTCAATTATAGGGTTTGGCTGAAAACAGACTGCCTGTAAAAATCCTTGTATCTTTTTACCAATTAATAAACATTTATATACTGAAATTATAGCATTAATACCTTGTTTATATGTTAGTTCTTGATTTATTAGTAAGAAAAAACTATTTCCAGTTTTTTCTATGGGGTCGGACCCCGTTACATAAATTGGTAATGTAGCGAACACTTTATGTTTGCTAATTACAAACCCTCCCCTACAATACCAATTATCCTCCCCACTACCTCCCTAGGTTTCCTCTCAAACTCTCCCCTACTAAAATCATATACTTTCCCATTACACTCAACCCTGATTTCATCATCTTTAATAAATATTCTCATCCCTTCTATAGAAAATCCCTTAATTCTACTATCCTTACCTATCAGTTCCCCAATTTCTGTTTCAGTGAGTGAATTTATCCTCTTAAGCTCTTGCCATAATCTATATTCTTCTTTAGATTTTATACAAAGATCAGTTACTATTTGCGCATTATGTAGCAAATACTCTGTAGTGTAAATGATTCTAACTACCTGATAGCCTTTTACTTCAACTTTTCTATAAAGTTTGTCCCACTTATCTATTTTAAAGCATAGTAATCTTCTTCAGAATCACTAGATATATTCCTTATAGTATTTCTCTTAACAACTTTTATATCTATTACCTTACCGTAATAAGTTATACCAGCTTCGCCTGCAAACTGTCTCTTTGACTGTGCTAGTGCTA
>NZ_CALEVF010000292.1 GCF_937920395.1 uncultured Clostridium sp.
CAGACGTGTGCTCTTCCGATCTTGAATATGATATGGACAATATAGCAGACACAGGCATTAATGCTGAAAAAATTATTGGAGCTGCAATTGTAAAATTTCTAGATAACAATGTGATTTCAATAATGAGTGGATTTTCAACAACCGAAAAACCAAATGAATGGAAAAGTTATAAGTTAGCTGATTCTAATAAAGAAAGTAAAGAAAACAAAGAAACTAAAGAAACTAAAGAAACTAGAACAGATAATGTGAAAAATGAATTTGATGAATACGAACAAAGCATCGAGATGATTAAGGTTAAAAGTGATATAGCAGATAAAAAAGTAGATGATGTGGTAGCACCAAAAGTGGATATTGAGCAAAGGATTGAATCTAATGATGTTTTACCTTTAGAAGATCAGAAGAATGTAGCCGAAGAAATTGATATTAATCAAAGAGTTAATAGTTGTGATATCGAAATTCCAATGGAAGAAGAAAAAGAAGAGAAAGTTGAAGAAAGTAATCCTGAATCAGAGTTTGAAGATATCATTAGGGATAAGGACAAAAAGCATTGTGAACAAGACAACAAGAAAAAAGAGTATGGATGTAATAAAAAGGAAAATAATTCTTATAAAGATGAATATCCTAAAGGTGCCATGGGGAATTTTTTTAAGTCAGTAGCGGAAGATTTCGTGAAAGTACCTGATTTTACTAATGAAATTAAGTGGTGCACATGGTATAAGGTTCCTGTGCATAACTTAGAGAATATGTATGATTTGAGTGATTATAATAAATATGCAATAGCATATTATCCTATGATTTGTTATTATCCATATATTAGAAATTGCAAATCGTTTATGCTAGGATATAAATGTGATTCAAAAGGAAACATGAAATATATAGTTTATGGTATACCTGGAAGCAGAAATAAAGCGCATCAACCTTATGGAGGAAAAACTGGGTTTGTTACTTGGATTGCTGATAAAGAAAATGATGAAATGGGACATTGGTTAATGTTTTATGATTTTAAAAATTCTACGGTTGTTGTCCCTATAAAAAAATAATGTAGATAAGATAAAATGTGTGACTATTGTTTAGTCACACATTTTATTTTTTAATATTAATATACTATTTATCATATAGTATATTAATATTAACATTTGGAGGGAAGTATTGAAAATTATATTTGTAAATAGAAAAAAAGTTGGGATTATAGTAATAGTTTTCGGACTTATGGTTACGCTACTCGGAATATCAAAACAATTTGATCAAAAGTTAAAATCAACAATTCTTATAGAAAACAATATTAAGTTATTGGATGATTATGTGGCCATACAGGGGAAAGTGAATTATAAATTACCTAAAGGTTGGATAACAAATGAAAAAAAATTTTTAGGGGATGAGATTTTATACCACAACGATTTTAAATCATCCGATGCAGTAATTCATGGATTTGTAGAAGTGTGGAAGGGGAGAAAGGACTTAAAAAAGTTTTTAGATAATAGTAAAAACATATCAGAGGAACAAAATAAAATTAAAGATTATAAGATTAATGACATTACTATTAATGGTAAAAAAACATATGTTGTACAATATTTAATTAATGTATCAGATAATAATTGGTATAGGTCCTATGAATATTTTGTTGATGATGGTGAAGAGTTTTATAGATTTTCATTTTTCATAAAAAATGTTAATTTTAAAGAAATGTATGGAGCCGTTTTCGAAAGCATAGTAGAAACGTTAAAAATTCGATAAAATTAATTATATTTGCTTTAAACTTTTTAGTGTATTATAATTCTCTTAGTTTTTGTTTTTATTAGTAAGGGGGTGAGCAAATGAAACCAATATTATTTGAGTTTTCTTTTGTGAAAATTTATGGGTATGGATTAATGATAATGATAGGAATTCTTGCAGCACTTTGCTTATTATCATATAGAGGTAAAAAAGAACAATATGATGATGACAGTATTTGGAATATGGCGGTAATTTCGATAATTTGTGGTCTAATAGGCGGAAAGGTAATGTATATAATTACAGATATTAAGGAAGTGTTACAAAATCCTTCAGTATTAAAAAATATTGGAAATGGATTTGTTATTTATGGAGCTATTTTGGGAGGGATATTAGGAGTTTACATCTATACAAAAAAAAAGAAGTGGAATACACTTAGAGTGTTTGACTTGTTGGTTCCTAGTTTACCACTAGCACAGGGATTTGGTAGGATAGGATGTTTTTTGGCCGGATGCTGCTATGGAAAGGTCACATCATTACCAATAGGTGTAGAGTTTAATAATTCACCATTTGCACCTGCAAATGTACATTTAATACCAACACAAATTTATTCTTCAATATTTGATTTTATGTTAGCATTTTTTTTACTTTGGTATGATAGGGTAGATAGGGGCGATAGAAAAAAAGGAAGATTGTTTTCTCTTTATCTTATCATATATAGTATAGGAAGATTTTTAATTGAGTTTTTAAGAGGTGACCCTAGAGGAAGTGTATCTATACTTTCTACGTCTCAATTTATTAGTTTGTTTGTATTAATTGTTGGAGTATTATTATTTAATTTTGAAAAAATAAAAAAAAATATGTCTAAATAATATAAGAACTGTATTTATAAAAACAAATACAGTTCGTTTTATTGAAATACCATTAAAAAAGATTAAACATCTCATTCTTAAACATATTAGTGAAGTTTCCAATATCTAAATCGATAGTATCTCCTGTTTTAGAATTCCTAGGTAACCTTGTTATACTTACATCTATAGTAGTTCCATCTTGAAAATTTATAAAAGCGTCTGTACTATTCATATCTATTATTTTCCCAAACATTATAAAAACATCCTTTCATAAATATCTTTACTATAGTTTTAGCAAAAGATGCTATTATATTCAAGAAAGGGATAATCTTATTAAGAGTTATATACAGGGCTGATTTGAACTGCTAATAAGTATATGTACTAGCTTAGGTTTAGCTGTGCTTAACTTTAAAATAAACAAGGTATGTCAGAGAGTAAATTTGATATGTAGCCTGAGACAGGCTATTTAATCCTATAAACAGCGTTGCCTATTTTATGTAATTAAACTTAAAAACACCTATCACAAAGTGATAGGTGTTTTTATCTATAATTAATTTGTATTATAGATTGAGTGGACTTTGAATTATAATCTAGTAACGTTTGAAGCTTGAGGGCCTCTAGCACCAGTAGTTATTTCAAATTGAACTTGTTGTCCTTCTTCTAAAGATTTGTATCCGTCTCCTTGAATAGCTGAGAAATGTACGAATACATCCTCTTCTCCTTCTACTGATAAAAATCCAAACCCTTTTTCTGAGTTAAACCATTTAACTGTACCTGTTTTCATATAACTTTCCTCCTGAATAAAAAAATTTGCAACATGTGTAACATAAGTATCATAATACTACACTTTACCATATTTTTAAATAGATTTTAGAAAAAAACAAATATAATTATCATATTTGTTTTATAATTTATTAAAAACATATATTTTGTAATTAATTAATTTAAATGGTAAATATAGATAATTTATCTATTGGATAAAATTTAATATTTTGACTGCTAGAGATTCGTTAATTTCATTATTAATTACTAAAGTATTACTACCTATTTTTGTGGCATTTTTCATGTACATAAGAAATGTTTCAATTCCATCTAAAGGAAGAGAGACACGTGATGTCTTATAGTGCATAGGTATAACTATTTTAGGATTTATTTTTTTAGTGATTTGTGAGGCTTCTTTTCCGTTTATTGTATAGTTACCACCTACAGGAATAAATAGTATATCTATAGAACCTATAGCACAAAGATCATCATTTGAAAGAGTGTGACCTAGATCACCTAAATGACACACTGAATATCCATCAATTGTAAATTTGAATATTATATTGTCACCACGTTTTGCACCTTTATTCTTGTCATGATAAGAATGAATTCCTTTTATAGATATATCGTAAACAGTAGATATGCCTATCTCATTTATAATTTTATAATTACCCATAAGTTCTTTAGTGTAATTATGATCAAAATGTTGATGGCTTATAGTTACAATATCTGGACTACCATTATAAAGTTCATATCCTAAAGTGGCATCAAATGGATCAGTTAAAAGTTTAATACCTTTTGAATCTTCTAAAAGAAAACATGAATGGCCTAGCCAAGTGATTTTCATGTAATTTCCTCCTTTTTAAAAAAAGATGTATTTATTTATATAAATTGAAACCATTATTTAAGTGGAACGTATTTTAAAGTGAATGAGTATATTATAATACTATTTGTAATTAAATTATGCCACTCTTTGTAAAATAATACACTATAAAGATTTAAAAAAGTGAATTCTTACTAAATAGGTGGAATTATATTAATAATTTCATTAATAATATAAAGTTTTAGAAGGGGGTTATATGAGAAAAGTTTTTAAAGTATTTATAATTATGATTTTAGCTTTAATTGTTTGTATACCTATGCAAACAATAGTAAATGCAAGTACAATTACAAATATGGCGGCAAAAAAAGATGTGGTAGTTAGTAAGATTTTTACAGTGAGTTTTAATAAAACTTTGAATGTTAGTACAGTGAACACAACAAACATTAAGGTGATTTCAGAGGGCAATACTTACATAGGAATCAAAGTTAGTTTGGCAAGTAGTAAAAAAAGTGTAGTAGTTCAACCGGTTAAAAGCTATGAATATAATAAGAAGTATACATTGATCGTGAAAAGTCAAGTGAAGTCTTCTGATGGAAAATTCCTTCCAAATGAAGTTAGAATGGCTTTTACTACTAAAAGTGCACCAATTACTGCGAAGTACAAGATAGTTTTAGATCCAGGTCATGGAGGCTATGATTCAGGAGCGGTCGGACCTACAGGAGTTATGGAGAAAAATGTTAATCTTGCGATTGCTTTAAAAACAGGAGCTGTATTAACAAAAAATGGTATTGAAACAATATACACAAGAAAAAGTGACACAGTAAGTTGGACAAGCAATGTAACCCAAAATCTTCAAGCAATATGTAATATTTCAAATAATGCTAAACCAAATTATTTTGTAAGTATACATGCGAATAGTGGGGCCCCTTCAGCCACAGGAACTGAAACTTATACTTATGCGGGGAGTTCAGTCGCAACAAAGTTAGCACAGGCAATCCAGACTGAAATAGTTAAAGCAACTGGGTCAACAAATAGGGGTATTAGAACTGAAAATTATTATGTCTTAAAACATACGGATGCTACATCAATACTTATAGAAACCGGATTTATTTCTAACCTAGCACAAGAAAAACTATTAAATAGTTTTGCGTACCAAACTAAGGTGGCTAATGCAATTTCAAAGGGTATTCTTAATACTCTAGGGATATATACTATAAAATATTAATAAATTATTATATTTATATTGAAATTATTCAAAAAAACAACCTCAATAGTAAAATACTATTAAGGTTGTTTTTAAATTTATTTTATATAAGTTTTAAATTTATTAGATATCTAATAAATTCTTTTGATAGTTAGAATAACAGAATCTAAGCTCTTCAATTTGCGCATCTAATTGTATCTGTAATGTAGAAAGTTCTGCATAGTTTTCACTTTGAGAAGCATCCTTTATCTTAGTAAATAGGCTAGTTTTAGAATAAGTATCTTTCATAATTGAGTGTCTTAGATCATTAACTTTTTGCCAATTTGCTAAATCTAAATCTAATGCTAGTTCAGCAGTGTGAATCATTTTACATTTTCTGATTTCTTCTGCATAATTGTTTAATAATCTATTGTTTATTTCAGTAACCCATCTAGATGTTATTGCCATTCTAAAACTATTTATTATGCTAGTAGTAAATACATCACCAGTTTTAAGAATTTCAAGTTTATTTGGGAATTCGTCTAATGAACTAACATTTTCATAAACCGTTTTAGGTGCTTTACCAAAGTAATCTGCACGTTGATCTTCAGTATAGTATTCAAATACATCTTCTTCACTTCTGTATGCTCTATTTTTTTCTAAATAATCTGCATCATCTCCTGGTGCTTTAGATAGTTCTTTTAAAAGTTCGTCTTCAGACTTGTTGTTTTTAATTGCATAGACTATACCATCAAGCATACCCATATATAAAGTAGATAAAGCTAGGTAAGTATTAGTATGTGGGCATGGAGCTCTAAGTTCAAACCTTGTAGCAAGAGGATTATCAAGATCTCTTATTAATGCGAGTAGTATAGATCTATTTCTAGATGGAACATCAACGCTGTGACCAAGTGATGTTACTATACATATAGGAGCCTCAAAACCAACTTTTAATCTTCTTAAAGAATCATTTGTTGAAGAAACAAATGGGTTTATTACTTCATAATTTTTAAGTACACCCATTATTGAAGCATAACCTAAAGTACTTAGAAAATGGTTGTTATTTGAATTGAATAAGTTAACTCTCTTGCCGTTCTTTAATTTTACAGCAATTCCAATATGAGTATGTTCACCACTTCCGGCTACATCATGGACAGGCTTTGCTAAAAAGTTAACATCTAAACCGTTAAGTCTGAATGTTTCTTTTACTAAATTTCTAATGAATAACTCATTATCTGCACATTGCACGGCATCAGAGTATTTCCAATCTATTTCAAGTTGTTCCATAATATGTGTAAGAGAACCAGCTTCGCCTATTTGAGCTTTTACTCCGCCAACTTCTTTATGTCCCATTTCAGGCTCAAAACCATACTCTTGCATTAATAGAAGAGTTTGTTCAAGAGCTGTTCTAACATTTCCTTTAGTTTTACTCCAATATTGTTCTTTTAGTACTTGAGATGTAGATAATTCTTCTATATCTGCTTTATCATTAGGTGTTTTTACCCAAAATTCTAACTCAGTAGCAGATGTGAGAGTTAATTTATCAATATCTTTATATTCGAAATCAAAAGAACTTAAAGCAGATGGATTTTCTTTAAGCAAATCAAGAAGAGTTGTTTTGAAAGTTTCAACTGATTTTTTTAGGATTGATCTTGAGTCTACTAGAATATCATCATGTAATAATGTACATGGTATTTTCAATGTACCTATAGGTAATTCTGTTTCAGGGTCAATGTTTTCATAATTGTAATCAATGTACCAATTACAGTCAGCATCTGCAAGCATATCTAATTTAGCATTGTTTAGAGTTGCAATACCTGGCAATACTACAGATGAACCATCAGTTTGAATAACACCGTTT
>NZ_CALEVF010000293.1 GCF_937920395.1 uncultured Clostridium sp.
AAAAAGGATATAAAGTTGGACTTATGGATTCAGATATTACAGGGCCAAGTATACCCAGATTATTAGGGATTAAAGACGTTAAACCTTTTATGAACGAATCGGGTATTATACCGGTTAAAACTAATGAGGGCATTGATGTTATTTCAATGAATTTTTTAGTGGAAAATGAAGATGATCCAGTTATCTTTCGGGGCCCTGCAGTTTCTGGTGTTGTTAAGCAGTTTTGGACTGATGTTATATGGGGAGAACTTGATTATTTAATTATAGATATGCCTCCTGGCACAGGTGATGTTGCGCTGACAGTAATGCAATCAATACCAGTTACAGGTATTGTAATGATTTCAACACCACAGGACTTAGTATCTATGATTGTTGGAAAAGCAGTAAATATGGCACGCAAGTTAAACATTGATATAATAGGATTAATAGAGAATATGAGTTATATTGTTTGTCCAGGATGCACGGAGAAAATAAAAATGTTTGACTCAGATAACATAGATGAATTTTTAGATAAAAATGATTTAGATTTACTTGGGGAAATTCCGATGTGTAGAGAAATAGTTAATATTTCTAACAAAGGTGAATACAAGTTAAATGATGAATTAACAGAAATAGTTGAAAATATTATTAATAAAATTATTAACAAGACAAAACAATAAAAAGTGGAGGTAATATTTTATGAAAATAGCAATACCTAATAACGGTAGTATGGTGAATCAACATTTTGGAATGAGCAAAAGTTTTGTTATTGTTACTATAGAAGATAAAAAAATTATAAGTACTGAAGAAATATCAGCAGCCCTGCTCCAACATGAGCATCAAGGATTAGCAGATTTACTAAAAAATCAAGGAGCAACAGTGGTTATTACTGGTGGAATTGGTGGAGGAGCAATCAGCGGGCTTGAGCAAAATGGTCTTGAGGTAATAAAAGGAGCATCTGGTGAGTATAAAAAGGTAATTGAAGAATATATTAATGGAACATTAGAAAATAAAGATGTAGTTTGTAATCACCATGGTGAACATCATCATCAATAAATGATAGAAAAAAGGAGCACAGTTCAAACTGATATGCTCCTTTTTTCTGTTTAATTATAAACATTATTTAATCTTTGATCAAAATAATATTCCTTTCAAGTTCTATATATTTAGTCTTTGGTTTTGTTTCATTGAGACAATCTTTTTAATCAATTATTATACTTTGTATATTCAAAAAAATAAAGTTTTATGACAAATATGTTGTATTATGTTTAATTATCAGATAATATGTAATAAAATGTACTAGAAAAGGTAATAGATAGAAAAATTTATAGAGAAATTTATGTTGAGGAGGCGAATTATTAGTGATTACAAATTGTGGAAATTGTTATATGACTAATTTAAGTAATGAAAAAGCATAGCATAAGTAGTTCGGTTATTTTTATTATTGTATTAATTGTTCTAGTAATTATAGTCGGAATTAAAGTAAGAGGTAAGAGGTCAGTTAATTTAGAACTTATAATAATAACTGAAAGTAAAATGAATATAGAGGAAGTAAAAGAAATAATAATTGATAGTTTAAAAACATCAGATCCAAAAATAAAAGTAAATGTACGTGAATCTAGTGATGAAGTGGTTACACTGGAAAATAATTTTGTTGGAACACTTAATACAACCTTAAACAAAGATCAAGTTATTAAGATACTTTCTAAGTATAAAGGTTTTAAGCATGTTCAACCAAGTTATATATTTAAAGCAAAAAGTTGAATTATGTAATGATGTTTATAAACACGAGGGAGATTATAATATGAAAAAAATTTATTATAAATTAATTAGTACAAGTTTAGCATTATTTTTTTTAATAGTGCAAAGTAATGGCATTTTTGCATTTGCTGATGAATTAACTACATTAGGATCCAATACACCGGATACTGCTATAAGTTTAACGGCTGGTGAAAATTACACAAGAACAGTTAAGAGTGGT
Source organism: uncultured Clostridium sp. (assembly GCF_937920395.1). Taxonomy (GTDB): domain Bacteria; phylum Bacillota; class Clostridia; order Clostridiales; family Clostridiaceae; genus Clostridium_AD. Next base: position 1,961 of record NZ_CALEVF010000293.1, read on the forward strand.
CAAGAATTATGGCTTAAACTTGATCCTTCAAAATTAATTACTACAAAAACTCATATTAAATTTGAAGTTAAAGGGATAAGCTATTTTGAAAGTATCTATAATAGTATAGAGAATGCAAAAATAAATAAAACACATACTGATTATTTAAATAAAAGTTCATACATATTGTATCCTATAGCTTGGCAAGGCCCATATTATGTAAAGATCAAGGCCGCTAGCAATGGAAGCATGACGATATCATCGACACCTGAGATAAATCCACCTAGCATGCCCGCTAATGAAGATACATTTTGCACTAGCGAGGCTTTATCAAAAACAGATATAACGGTCTTAGGATTATTACCAGTTCTAAGAAAGTTTAGAGATGAAGTACTAAAATCCTCAGATTTAGGAAAAGAAATAATTAATGTATATTATGCAACTTCAAGTTTTATATTAGATAAGGTTGTGTTTGATAGAAACTTTAGGTCAAAAATTACGTTGCAGATATTGAAAACTTCTCATTTACTAAAGGAATTACAGTCTCTTTCTCAAAAGGGTACAAGTAATTATGTATTAACTAAAAGTGATTACAATGCAATGTTTAATATATACAAATTAGTATCATCAGAAGTTGATAATGATTTAAGGAGCAGAATTGATAAAATATGGACAACTATAAATTTGAAAGAATATGTGGGACTTAATTTAGCTAATTTTATGAGTAATTCTGGTATTTCAGATTTAAGAAGTTCTAAATTTGAAATATTAGTGGATACTAAAAATACTTTATCAAGAGAAGAAGTTAATGCAAAAATTAAGAACTTGTTACTTTCAAATGGATTAAATTGTAGGGTTAACACGCGAAATGTAGGGGATGAAAAGGTAAAAATTGATAATAGTTATGTTTTAATTATTGAGGGTTGTTCAGACAAAGCTAAATTAATAAACATAATTAAGAAGAATTCTAAATTTAAAAATGTTTCTTCCAATATACCTGTTTATGCTTTAAGTTCAGACATACAATATAAAAGTGAGTGGAATTTACAAAATGAGAAGCAAAGGGTTCCGACAAATACCGCTAATGGGACAGAGGGCGTTGTAGGAAAGAAATTTGCAGATGTAGATTATGGTGGTCTTAATAGTTTGCTCAAAAATAAAGTTTGCCCTAAAACGTTAATTGCTGTTGTTGATACAGGTGTTAATTATGAATTAGCAGATTTAAAGGATGTAGTGCAAGTTAAAAATGGTCATGATTTTGTTAATAATGATAATGATGCAATGGATGACAATAATCATGGTACACATGTTTCAGGTATAATTGCAGCAAAAAACAATAATGGATATTCTATTTCGGGTGTAAATAATATTTCCAATATATTGCCTGTGAAGGTATTGGACAGTAATGGGTCAGGTACTCAAGAAAATGTGGCAAAGGGAATAAAATATGCAGTGGATAAGGGCGCGAAAGTCATAAACTTAAGTCTAGGCGTTAGAAATAGTGATGGTTCGCCAATATTACCAAAGGATGTACCGCAAATTGAAACATAACTTAAATATGCTTATGATAAAGGGGTAACAGTTGTTGCAGCAGCTGGAAATGAGTCCAAAGGAAACCTTTCTTATCCAGCAAATTCAAAGTATGTTATAAATGTAGGTGCTACGGACAACAAAGATCAGTTAGCAAGTTTTTCAAATTGGGGGAGTGGTCTCGATGTTGTGGCTCCAGGAGTTTCAATTCCTAGTTTAATTTCGAATGGTGAAGTTGTATATTATAGTGGAACCTCTATGGCGGCGCCTCATGTTTCTGCTGTAGCTGGAATTATTTATTCTGCTAATACTAATATAACTCCAGTAAAAGCAAAGGATATTCTTCATAAAACCAGCACTGACTTAGATAAAATAGGTTATGATACAAAGTTTGGTTATGGAAGAGTAAGTGCTGCAAAAGCTTTGAAGGCTGCAGAATAAAATAGGAGGAAAATAGTATGGATTATAAAATTGATAAAATGATATCGTCAGATTGGAAGCAGGTATCAAAGATTTATCTTGAAGGTATTAATACAGGTAAAGCAACTTTTCAAACTGAAGTTCCTACCTATGAAGAATGGGATAATGGACATGTTAAGCCATGCAGAGTAGTAGCTCGCCTAGGTAATGATGTTTTAGGGTGGGGAGCACTAAGTACAACTTCAAGTAGATGTGTTTATCAAGGTGTAGCAGAAGTCAGTATATATATTGGGAAAAATCATAGAGGTAAAAGAATAGGTAAAAACCTTTTGAAAAGTTTGATTGAATTATCTGAAGAAAATGGGTTTTGGACTTTGCAGTCTGTGATTATAATAGAAAACATTTCAAGTATAAAATTACATGAAAAATGTGGGTTTAGGGAAATTGGAAGGAGAGAAAAAGTTGCTAAAATGAAAAATGGTGATTGGCATGATGCAGTCTTTATGGAGCGTAGAAGTACTATAATTGGAATAGATTAATATACATTATAATAATTGTTTATAGTCTAACTAGTAAAAGGCAAATCATGTTTTTTAATATGATTTGCCTTTTACTAGTTAGAGTATCAAGGTTATTTGCTAAAAACTATGGGAACACTTAATGAGGTGATGAATAAAATACTATATATAGAAGAATGTAAATATAATATCAAAAATATAATGAATTATATATTAATATATTGACATAACATAGACAAAGATGTATATTATATATAGATGAACGTAAATGTAAGGGGCGATGAAGTGAAAGAAAATTATGATGATAGTGCAAAAATTATTAAAGCTCTTTCAGATCCTAGTAGGCTTAAGATAATTGATCTTTTGTCCTGCGGTAAAAAATGTGCTTGTGATATACTAGAGCATTTTGAATTTACACAGCCAACACTTTCTCATCACATGAAGGTATTAGTTGACAATGGAATTGTAAAATGTAGAAAAGATAAACTATGGAGTTACTATTCACTAAATAATAAAAACTGTAATAAACTTATATTATTTCTTATGAATCTTGTTACAGATAAAGATGAATGTATATGTAATGATAAGACTAAAAAAGAATGTGAATAATAAATAAATATAGAGGAGTGTTTTATATGAAAAAAATGATAATATTTGAACCAGCTATGTGTTGCTCAACAGGAGTTTGTGGACCAGGAGTTGATAGACAACTATTAAGAGTTTCTTCGATAATAAATAACTTAAAAAATAATGGTATTTTAGTTGAAAGATATAATGTGTCAAGTAATCCACAGATATTTGTTGATAATAAAACAATAAATAAAATGTTAAATGAATTAGGAATAGATGTACTTCCAGTTACAATGGTGGACGATGTTGTTGTAAAAACAAAGAAATATCCAACGGATGATGAGTTTGCAAGTTTATTAGAGGTGACAGTAAGTTCTCTAAAATCAGTTATCAAAAAACCATCCATAAAAAAACCATCAAAAGGTTGCGGTTGTGACGGTGGATGCTGCTAATATCAAAATTTAAATAAAATTAATTATAAAATAAAATACAAGTTTAGATAAATCAAACAGGAGGTGTTTAATAACATGGAAATTTTTAATCCACAAAATATTAAACTTACAAAATATTTATTTTATACAGGTAAAGGCGGCGTAGGAAAAACTTCAACAGCTTGTGCTACTGCAGTTAACCTTGCTGATAGAGGTAAAAAAGTGCTTCTTATAAGTACTGACCCTGCGTCAAATTTGCAAGATGTTTTTAACACAGAACTTACAAATAAGGGTGTTCCAATTAAGGAAGTACCAAATCTTATAGTTGCTAACCTTGATCCAATTAAAGCAGCAGCAGAACATAGAGAAAGTGTGATTGCACCTTACCGTGGCAAATTACCTGACGTTGTTCTTAAAAACATGGAAGAACAACTTTCTGGTTCATGTACTGTAGAAATTGCTGCATTCAATGAATTTTCAAAATTTATAACGGATGAAAAACTCCAAAAGGATTATGATCATATTATATTTGATACTGCACCAACAGGTCATACACTTAGAATGCTTCAATTACCATCAGCTTGGAGTAGTTTCATTAGCGAAAGCACACATGGAGCCTCTTGTTTAGGCCAGCTATCAGGACTTGAGAGTAAAAAAGAAGTGTATAAAAAGGCAGTAGAAACATTATCCAATGGAGATTTAACAACACTTGTCCTTATTTCTAGACCAGAAATGACACCACTTAAAGAAGCAGAAAGAGCTTCAAAGGAATTATCTGAAATTGGCGTTAATAATCAAACAATGATAATAAATGGTGTGATGAGGTCTTATGATGATAGTGTATCTGAAAGTCTATATCAAAAACAGCAAAAATCTCTCCAAGAGATGCCAGAGAGTTTGAAAAAAATAAAAACTTATATGGTACCACTAAGAGCTTACAATATAACAGGAATGGATAATGTTAGAGCGCTTCTTACTAAAGATAATTATAGTTTTAGTTGTGAAAAAATAAATGCAAAAACTATTCCTACTCTAAAAGATGTTATTGAAGACTTATGCAAAGGTAATAAAAAAGTTATATTTACTATGGGTAAGGGTGGTGTAGGCAAAACAACAATTGCAGCAGCTATTGCACTCGGATTGTCAGCAAAAGGAAAAAAAGTACACCTTACTACAACTGATCCTGCAGCTCATCTTAAATATGTTATTAAAGAAAATAGTAATATTACTATGAGCCACATAGATGAGCACGTCGAGCTTAAAAAATATCAGGATGAGGTACTTTCAAAAGCCAGAGAAACCATGGCCGAAGAGGATATTGCATATGTAAAGGAGGATCTTAGATCTCCATGTACTCAGGAAATTGCAGTGTTTAGAGCTTTTGCTGAAATAGTAGATAAAGCAGAAGATCAAATTGTTGTCATTGATACTGCGCCAACAGGTCATACTTTATTGTTACTTGATTCAACGCAAAGTTATAACCAAGAAATTAAGCGTTCGCAAGGTGACATACCAGAGTCTGTTAAAAAATTATTACCAAGACTCAAAAATTCAGATGAAACTGAAGTTATAATAGTAACGCTTGCTGAAGCTACACCAGTATATGAAGCAAAACGGTTAGAAGAAGATTTAATACGTGCTAAAATTTCAACTAAATGGTGGGTTATTAATTCATCTTTGTATAAGACGGGTACAACTAATAAGTTACTAGCCGCAAAAGCAAGTAGTGAAATTGAATGGATTAACGAAGTTGATGCACATGCAGATGGTAAATTTGCAGTTATTCCTTGGAGCCCAGATGAAATTAAGGGTGATAAGTTAAATGAGCTACTAGAATAAAAAATGAAATTAACATGAGAAAGAGGTGTAATAGTATGAGGATACTTGTTATTGGTGCGGTAGCTGCAGGAACATCTGCTGCAGCTAAAGCCAGGCGGAATGATGATAACGCTGAGATAATTATATATGAGAAAGACATGGATATATCATATTCAGGATGTGGGATACCTTATTACATTGCTGGTGAAATTAAGGAAATTTCTGAGCTTACTCCAAGAGATCCTGTATATTTTAAGGAGAAATACAATATTGATGTGTTTACAGGGTTTGAGGTATTAAAGATAGATATACAAAACAAGGAATTATCAGTAAAAAACCTTAGCACTAATGAAGTTTTTAAGGATAGATATGATAAATTAGTAATTGCAACAGGTGCAACAGCATTTGTTCCTAAAGTAATTGGAGTAGATAAAGATAATGTATTTTTTCTTAGAAATGTTCAAAGTGCTAGAAATATAAAAAATTATATTGAAAAAAATAAGCCACAAAATGCAGTTATTGCAGGCACAGGATTTATTGGATTTGAAATGCTTGAGAGTTTAATGGCAAACAAAATAAACGTAACTATTATAGAAAAGCTAAGCAAGATAACACCAAATCTTGATGAAGATATGGCGACATTTTTAGAAACGGCACTAATTAAGAAGAACATTAACATTATTAAAAATACAGGTATTGCCCAAATACATGATAATAAGGTTATTTTAGAAAATGGTACAGAGGTAGTTTCTGATATGGTTATTATGGCAACTGGAGTAAAACCTAATGTAATGCTAGCAAAGAATGCAGGAATAGAAATTGGGGTTACCGGTGCAATAAAGGTTAACAAGAAGATGCAAACAAACATTGAAGACATTTATTCATGTGGTGATTGTATTGAGACTTTCTCTGTGGTTACTGGTAAAGCAGTATATAGGCCACTTGGCTCAACTGCAAATAAAACAGGTAGAATTGCTGGAGACGTTCTTAGTGGGGGTAATTTAGAATATAGAGGTAACCTTAGTACTGGAATATTTAAACTTTTTGATTTGGCAATTGCAAGTACAGGATTGTCTGAAAAAGAAGCAAAAGAAGAGGGTTATGAGATAGTTACGTGCCACAATATAAAATACGATAAACCTGAGTATTTTAATGGTAAAGAAATGCTTATAAAGGCGATTGCAGATAAGGTTACCCAAAAGCTTTTAGGTGTACAAATTATTGGGTATGAAGGAGTCGATAAGAGAATAGATGTATTTGTAACATTAATTACTTATGGTGCAAAGGCTTCCGACCTTTTCCACTTAGATTTAGCTTATGCACCACCATTTTCAACAACTAAGGATCCTGTTCATTATACTGGAATGATACTTGATAACATCTTAAATAAGAATAGACCTGTTATCACAGCGAAGAAGACACAAGATTTAATTGATAAAGGCGAGGAAATGCAGGTTATTGATGCAAGAATAAATAAGCAATATACAGAATATTTTGATTAATCATGGTTTTAATAAGGTTTATAATCTCTCAGGAGGTCATAAATTTTACAAAGCGACAAAAACAAAATTAGAATGAAAATGGATTTATTAGGGGGATTTTATTATGAAAGAGAGACCAAGACTAGCGTTACTTGATAGGTTCTTAACCTTGTGGATATTCCTTGCAATGGCAGTGGGTATCTTGCTCGGCTGGGCAGTGCCGGGAGCATCAGTTGTTTTATCAAAACTATCAGTGGGGGATACATCAATGCCTATTGCAATTGGACTAATAGTAATGTTATATCCACCACTTGCAAAGGTTAATTACAAACAACTTGGAAAGGTATTTAATAGTCCCAAAATTTTAACTTTATCTTTAGTACAAAATTGGATTATTGGACCAATATTAATGTTTATACTTGCAATAGTTTTCTTAAGGTCAGATCCGGGTTTGATGACAGGACTTATATTAATAGGTGTTGCAAGGTGTATTGCTATGGTAATAGTCTGGAACCATTTAGCAGGTGGAGATAGTGAATACGCTGCAGCACTCGTAGCTTTTAATTCAATATTTCAAATAATATTCTATTCAGTATTTGCATATGTTTTTGTAACAGTATTACCACCGTTATTTGGACTTACTGGGTATAAAGTGAATATTTCAATGGGAACGGTAGCTACATCTGTTGCAATTTATTTAGGAATTCCATTTGCACTAGGATTCCTCACAAGATTTATTTTAGAACCTAAAATGGGAACTGAGTGGTATACAAAGAAGTTTATACCAAAGATTAGTCCATTCGCTTTAATTGCATTGTTATTCACAATAGTAGTTATGTTTACTTATAAGGGACAATATATTGTTGAACTTCCACTAGATGTAATTAAAGTAGCTATTCCACTCTTAATTTATTTTGTTATTATGTTTTCAGTTTCATTCTTTATTAGTTATAAACAAGGATTTGATTATAAGAGAACAGTAACACTAGCATTTACCGCTGCAAGTAATAATTTTGAGCTTGCTATCGCAGTTGCAGTAGCAGTCTTTGGAATACAATCAAAGGAAGCTTTTGCAGCAGTTATCGGACCACTCGTTGAGGTTCCAGTAATGATAGGACTAGTTAATGTAGCTTTATATTGGAAAGGTAAATATTTTCCAAAAGAGAAAGCTTAAATTTAGTATATTAATCAAATGAATTTATATTCCCTCGGGCTAATTAAAATAGTTTTGAGGGAATTATAAATTACTACATATATAAAGGAGAATTATATTATGAAACCAAAGGTAGCATTTATCTGTGTTCACAATTCTTGTAGATCTCAAATGGCAGAGGCTCTTGGAAAAAAGTTTGGGTCATCTGTGTTTGAATCATATTCTGCAGGAACTGAAACTAAACCTCAAATTAACCAAGATGCAGTTAGGATAATAAAGGATTTATATAAAATAGACATGAATGATACTCATACATCAAAGTTAATTGATGATATACCAGAGGCCGATATTGTAATAAAAATGGGTTGTAATGTAGTTTGCCCAATTGTGGCACATAGGCACGAGGAAGACTGGGGACTAGATGATCCTACTGGGAAATCTGACGCAGAATTCATAAAAATAGCTAAGAAAATTGAAGAGAAAATTAAGGATTTAAAGAAAAGAATAGAAAATAATGAAATTAATTTAGAAAAGGAAATGTCATGGTAAATTGAATAATTCATATATTAAAAGTTAATACTCCTAATAAGGTGCATGAAAATAGTCCGAGATATGGACTTGTTATCTATATAGATGTAACTAAGGTGGGGGTAGGTATGAAAAAAATATTATGTGTTATTTTGATTTTTATGACGATGTTTACAAATGGGTGTGTTCAAAAAAAGATGACAACAACAATATCTAGAAAGTATCTAGTTTACAATTTAGGAGAATTGCCATCAGATTTGTTAATGGTAGATAATGATAATATTCGCGAAAAAGATTTGTTATTAGTTTTATTTGAAGGATTAGTAAGAGAAGATAAAGATGGTAAAATAGTGCCTGGAATGGCAGAAAAATATGAAATTTCCAAAGACAAAATAGGATATACATTTAAATTGCAAAAAAATCTTCATTATAGCAACGGCACAGATATAAAAGCTACAGATTTTGTAAGGCTTTTCCATGATATTTTATTAGAAAAAGGAAATGTTTTTTCAGATCAATTGTATTGTATATTTGGAGCTAAGGACTTTAGCATGGGAAAGGTAAGTTTTGATAAAGTTGGCATCGTAGCATCAAAGGATAATTTAAGTCTAGAGATAAGATTAAACAGTCCAAAGGATAACTTTATTAATATCCTTAGTAATCCAATTTATACTTTAAGAGATGATAATATGAATTTGAAAAACTGGAAAGAAAATTATAAACAAATTGACTATAGTGGCCCATTTATTATAAAAGACATAAATAAAGAGGGTGAAATAACACTACTAAAGAATCAAAAGTATTGGAGGGCAAATGAAATTGTCAGCAGCGAGATGTTGTTTACATCGGTAATTGGAGATGAGAAAGCATTAGCAGATTTTGAAACTAGTGGAGATAGTAAAAACTCGAAAATTGATGTATTTGTAAGCCCGCCAATAAGTGAAATAAGTACGCTTAGTGATGAAAAAAAAACTGAAGTTAAACCTACACAAAGTAGATATTATCTAAATTTTAATTTAAAAGATACTGGACTAGTAGATCAAAATCTTAGAAATGCAGTAAATGAAATAATAAATAGAAAATTGATAATAGAAACTTTATCAGAAGACTTAGCAGTTCCAACAATGAGTTATACTTCATATACGAGTGATAGTGATAAATTAATTTTTGATGAATCTCGAAACAAAATTAAAGGTGAAGATTATTTAAAAAATAGTACCTATGATAAAGAAAAAAAATTAGTTATGGTGTATGAAAATAAAAATTTTGATACCAAAGTAAGTGGAGAAATAGCCAAAAGTATAAAAAAATATTTGAATATAGATGTAGTTTGTACTGGTTATGAAAAAGATGATCTTAATAAAGTGATAAGTTCGGGGAATTATAATATAGAATTTACAGGAAATGATGAAGAGTATGGAGATGGTTACAAGTTCTTTTCTAAATGGACAGCGAATTCGAAAGACAATATTTATGGATACAAGAATGCAGAATATGATAAAACTATAAATAAAGCATTAATGGAAAACAATGATAATAAAAAAATAACAATTTATAATCAGGCACAAGAAATTCTAGCAAAAGATTTACCATGTATACCGGTATATATCGCAAACACAGTAATATGTAAAAAAGAAAATATCAAAAATATTTACACAACTAAAGGTGGAAATCTAAAATTTGATTACGCCTATAAGGACAGTTCCACAGTTACTAAATAACAAACACTAATTTTAAGAACTTAATCTAAATGTTTTAATTTGGAATTAAGAAATTTTTATACTATATTTTGGAATGGCTAAGATTTTTTTCGTGGATTATGCTAACAAAGTATATGTTGCGTAAAATGCATTTGAACAAACCTTAGTAATTCTTAATTTATTTAATTTGAAGTTGCGAAGGGAAGCCGCATGTTTGAGCATAGCGAGTTTGCGGTTTTTAGCAGATGCAAATTAAATAGATTTTAGAATTACAAGGTGAAGTGAACGCATTCCAGCAATATATACTTTTTTTTATAGCATAATCCAAGAAAAATTATTAGACAATATTATTATTGATTATGAAAGAATATTGTTAAGAAAAATATAAACATATTTTTACTACTATCAAAAGATGATTTACTTTGTTTAAAATTTTCTTTACGTTTGCTATATACTATATTTTTGATAAATATAGATGCTAATTCATTATTCTCAGGTGTTGGGGCTTCTGGCGCTCTGAAATTATCATCTTGGATTAGATCTTCAGATTTCAATGAAAAATTTCTGTAATGTTCTGAATTATCAAGTGATGGTGAATCAGGCCAACTTAAAACTATGCCAGAATCTAAAATTTGGTGCTTAAAAATATCTTGAAGCATGTTTGAGTTATCATCTATAGTATTAAAATCGGAATATAAGATTATGCTATACATGTAAAGCATAATTTCATCAGAGGTATAAGTTATTTCTTTTTCGGCGCTTTCTTTTAGCAATATGCCCTTCTCAATATCATACAATTTTGTTAATTTACCAAATAAATCATCACTGGTATCTTTAAATTTATTCATAGAAGTATTATTATACATAAGTGTACAATTTATAAAAAGCATACAGGAATAATCTAATTTGGCATTAATAATTAAAGAGGGTTTAGTATTATATTGTTCGATAAGTAAATCAAGAAAATCTATTAATAAATTTTTGCATTTCTCGAGTCCAGAGTATTTGTAAAAAACATTTAAGGCTAAGCATATTTTGTTGAGTTCCTCAAATGATACATTATAAATTTCGTCTTTATACAAAGTGAACATATCAAGAATGTCTAAAGCAAATTTTTCATATTCCTCCTCATCATTATCAAAGGAAGAATATTTGTAGTAAGCAGCCATCATAAAGGCTTGATCAGAAAACTTAAATTTGGTATTTTTATCTTCAAAAGTAAAGTCTTCATGCATAGGGTCTGTTAAATCTTTTTTATCTACAAAAAGCCCATCTTTATTTCGAAAATAAGAAGCATAGAATTCTAGTTGTTCTTTGCATAGCTTAAGATAAAGTGAACTTAGTGCATATTTAGTATCATCTATCTTCTTAAAGCTACGATAATAGTCTACGAGTTCTAATAATGATAAAGTCATGAACGCATTGCTGTTAATGGTAATTTCTTTTTTAACTTTACTTTCATTCCAATTTAATGTGCCTTCCTTCATTTTTAATTTAGCATCTGCTTTTTTATAAATACATAAAAGTGGAGAATTTAAATTAATTGTGTTAATATCAATCTTAGAAAAAGATTTAGATTTTAAATCGCGAGCTGGAATATATACCCCACATTTTGAGTCAAAAACTATATCTTTTAATGATTCTTTTGATAAGTAGAAAAATTGATTTCTTATGTTGTTTTTGTTTAATGTATTGACTCTTAAAAAAGGTCCTAGAAAATTCATTATATCACCACCATATATTAGTCCTTATATAGATAATATGATTACATTTAGTAAAATGTGCTAGTTTTATGAAATTAGAAAAGAAGAATTTAAATAAAGGCTTTAAAATTAAATTGTGCTGAATTAAAATATATTATAGATAATAATAAAAGAGTATTATAGGTAGTATAGAAAAAGGAGAAAATATGAAGAAAATAATAATTGCAAGTAATAATGATCATAAAATTAAAGAAATAAAAGAAATTTTATCAGAGTTTGATTTTGAAATATTATCTTTAAAACAAGCTAATATTAATATCGATGTAGACGAAACAGGAAGTACATTTATTGACAATGCATATATAAAGGCAAGTGAAATTTTTAAGATAGCTGATGGAAATATGGTTCTGGCGGATGATTCAGGTTTAGCGGTGGAATCTTTAAATGGAGCACCAGGAGTTTTTTCAGCGAGGTTTGCGGGTGTCCATGGAGAGGATAAAGCAAATAATGAAAAATTATTATATCTTTTAGATGGTGCAAGTGAGGCAGAGAGAAAAGCAAAATTTATTTGCGCAATGGTGCTTATAGTTAATGTAGATAAGGTAATAAAAGTGCAGGGAGAAGTGGATGGAGTAATCACATCAGAATTTATAGGTGATGAAGGTTTTGGGTACGATCCATTATTTTATGTTAAAGAATATAAAAAAACATTTGCTCAGATGACTGCTGATGAAAAAAATGCTATTAGTCATAGGGGAAGAGCATTAAATAAATTAAAGATTGAACTTAAGAATTTAGTATAGTAAATATAATTATTATGAATATAAAAAAATGGAACAAATTAAAATTTATTAGTGAAGAGGGTGATTTAAAATGCACATAGGGGTTGTAAGTGATACACATATGGTTATTAGCAGCATAGAGAGGCTAGTAAAGGAGATAACGGGAGTAGATGTATTAATCCACTTAGGCGACAATGTAGCCGACGTAGCCACTATTAAAAAGTATTATAAGGGTGAAATAATAAACGTAAAAGGAAATTGCGATTTTTCTGAAAGTGTTCCAATCGATAGGCTTGTAGAAGTTGGTGGTAAAAAGATTTTTTTAACACATGGACATATATATGGTGTAAAAGAAAATTTGTCTGTACTTAGATATAAAGCCTTAGAAACAGGGGCAGATATAGTTTTATATGGGCACACACATGTTGCAAAAATAGATTTTGAAGAAGGAATATGGTATATAAACCCTGGTAGTGCTTCACTTCCAAGAGATGGAGAGAGGAGTTATGCTATTATAAATATTAATCAAGGAAATGTAGAACCAAAGGTGATAAGATTTTAGTTTAATAATCACGGGTACAGCTTTGATATTAATGGTTTCAGAAGGTTATTTACCAGTAACATTAGTATAAAATGTAACATTTTTATACATAATAAGACTGTTTTCTTTTTAAAATATATAAAAGTTATAAAAAAGGTATTGACGTATTAATATATATGGTGTAAAATAATCCATGTCGTCGGAAAAATTCATTAAATACAATGCATAAGACGAGAAAGTTAATTTAGAACATTGAATGGTTTTATTGATGTTTAGTGAATATCGGGGTGTAGCGCAGCTGGGAGCGCGCGTGGTTTGGGACCATGAGGTCGCAGGTTCAATCCCTGTCACCCCGACCATTTAAATTAACAAGCGGGTATAACTCAGTGGTAGAGTGTTAGCCTTCCAAGCTAATTATGAGGGTTCGATTCCCTCTACCCGCTCCAAAATTATGCGTCTTTAGCTCAGTTGGATAGAGCAACGCCCTTCTAAGGCGTGGGCCGGGGGTTCGAATCCCTTAAGACGCACCATATGGTGGACGTAGTTCAGTTGGTAGAGCGCCAGTTTGTGGTACTGGTTGTCGTGGGTTCGAGCCCCATCGTCCACCCCATTTACACATTGGGATATCGCCAAGCGGTAAGGCACCACACTTTGACTGTGGCATTCGTAGGT
>NZ_CALEVF010000294.1 GCF_937920395.1 uncultured Clostridium sp.
AGGAGGATTTTAAATGAAAAAAATACGTATGGCAATAATAGGATGCGGAAGAATATCATATAAACATGTGGAGGCTATAATCCAAAATAAGGATGAAATTGAACTTGTAGCAGTTTGTGATGTTATAGAAGCTAACGCTACTGCTAAAAAAGATGAATACATAGAAAAAATAGGTAAAGATGTAGAGATTAAAGTTTACACGGATTATAAAGAAATGCTTAAAAAAGTGAATATTGATATGGTGTCTATAGCTACTGAAAGTGGCTATCATCCGGGAATAGCAATATATTGCATGAACAAAGGGAAACATGTACTTGTGGAAAAACCAATGGCTTTATCTATTCAAGATGCTGACAGAATGATTGAATGTGCAAATAAAAATAATGTTAAGCTTTGTGTTAGTCATCAAAACAGATTTAATGAGCCAATACAAAAGCTAAGAGCTGCAGTTGAGGAAAATAGATTTGGTAAATTAGTTAATGGAACAGCAAGAATCCTTTGGAATAGGAATATGGGATATTATACCCAAGCACCATGGAGAGGTACTTGGCAGCTAGATGGTGGTACTTTAATGAATCAATGTATTCATAACATCGATTTATTACAATGGATGATGGGTGGAGATGTAGATACTGTTTATGCGCAGTGTGGAACCTTTTTAAGAGATATAGAAGCAGAAGATTTTGGAGCAATCATTATTAGATTTAAAAATGGAGCAATAGGAGTAGTTGAAGGGTCTGCTTGTGTATATCCTAAAAACTTAGAAGAAACACTAAGTATATTTGGTGAAAATGGTACAGTAGTTATTGGCGGTATTGCAGTTAATGCAATAGAAACTTGGAGATTTGGTGATAATAAGGATACTGAGCAAGAAATATTAAGTCAGCAGAAGGGAGACCCAGACTCAGTATATGGGTTTGGGCATACACCATTATTTAAAGATATGATAGATGCTATAAATACGAATAGACAACCACTCATAAATGGAGTAGAAGGTAAAAAAGGAATGTCTATAATACTTGCAGCTTATAAATCAAGACTAACGGGACTTCCAGTTAAATTTCCAATGGGGGACTTCTCAACAATGCAAATGAAAAAATAGTTTTAAAGATTTCATATGAAAAGGAGATATTTTCATGAAGTACGTTTCAGATAAATGTGTTTGGGGCAAAAATATAACTATAGGACATTTTGTAGTAATAGATGACAATGTAATAATAGGTGATAATTGTGTTATAGGAAGTAATGTAGTTATACATGAAGGAACTATTGTAGGACCTAATGTTAGAATAGATGATAATACAGTAATTGGGAAACAACCTATGAAATCTGTAAATAGCATATTTAAAAGTGAAGAAAAATTGTTGCCATCTAAAATTGGTGAAGGATGCCTTATAGGTGCCGGTGTAATTATTTATTGTGGATGTGAAATTGAAGATAAGGTTTTAATTGCTGATACTGCTGTAATAAGAGAAAATGTTATAGTAGGGTCAAGGACTATTATTGGTCGTGGAACTACTATTGAAAATTTCTGTAAGGTAGGTTCTAATTGTAAAATACAAACTAATGTATACATAACAGCGTATTCACAGGTGGGTGATCATGTATTTATTGCACCTTGCGTCACAACATCTAATGATAATTATGCAGCAAGATCTAAAGAAAGATTCGGTAAATTTAAAGGAGTAACTATTAAAAATGGTGGAAGAATTGGGGCAGGAGCTGTAATTCTACCTGGTATCACAATATATGAGGATGGTTTTGTAGCCGCAGGTAGTGTAGTTACAAAAGATGTTCAAGTAGGTGTTATTGTAGTTGGTAATCCTGCTAAGGTAATGCGCAATGTACCTGAGAATCAATTGCTGAAGAATCAATAAAAGAAGTAAAATAATTCCATTATTATGAATTTAAGGAGTTATAAGTAAGTGCGTAAAATTATACTTAGAAGGGGATAATTATGTATAAGAACAAAAGATTTCTCGCTATTATTCCAGCAAGAGGTGGTTCTAAAAGTATACCCAATAAAAATATTATGTCCATATGTGGTAAACCACTTATAGCTTACACAATTGATGCGGGAAAGAAATCTAAATATGTAGATGAAATAATAGTGTCAACAGATAGTGAGGTAATTAAGGTTATTGCAGAGCAGTATGGTGCTAAAGTGCCGTTTTTAAGACCAGAGGAACTATCAAATGATACTTCAAAATCTATAGATGTAGTAATGCATTGTATTGATTTTTATAAAAATAATAATGTTAGTTTTGATTATGTGATATTATTACAGCCAACATCACCTTTAAGAACATTTGAACATTTAGATAATGCTATAGAAAAACTTATTGAGTTAAATAGCACGTCACTTGTAAGTGTATGTGAAGTGGATGAAAATCCTGTACTTATGAGAAAAATAGTTAATGAAAAACTAAAAGAAATTATAAGTTTTGAGGGAACAAATCTAAGACGTCAAGATTTACCTGTTTTTTATAAATTTAATGGAGCATTGTATATAAATTCAAATGATATGTTAATAAATCAAAGAAAATTTATTGATGAAAATACAATCCCTTATGTAATGGATAAAGAAAGCTCTATAGATATTGATACAATGCTCGATGCAAGACTTGTAGAACTTATAATAAAGGAGAGTTTAGATGTTTAAGATAGAAAATAAAGTTATAGGTGATGGAAATCGGGCTTTTATTATAGCTGAGGCTGGAGTTAATCATAATGGAGATATTGATATAGCAAAACAACTGGTAGATAAAGCTGTAACCTGTGGGGTTGATGCAATAAAGTTTCAAACGTTTAAAACAGAGAAAATAGTTACTGGATATGCGGATATGGCTGATTACCAAAAGAGTAATATTGGCCATGTTTTCTCGCAGTTTAACATGTTAAAGAAACTAGAACTATCACAAGAAAGTTTTATAAAAATTCAACAATATTGTAATTATAAGGGAATTATGTTTTTATCTACTCCTTTTGATTTTGAAAGTGCAGATTTTTTAGAATCTATAGGAGTGCCAGCTTTTAAAATTGGTTCAGGAGATTTAACTAATATTCCTCTTTTACAACATATTGCAAAATTTAATAAACCTATAATATTATCCTCTGGAATGGCGATTCTTTCGGAAATAGAAGATGCATTAAACGCTATTTATTGTTTTGAAAATAGAGATGTCGCTGTGCTTCATTGTACTTCAAATTATCCAGCTGAATTACAAAGTGTTAATTTGAATGCTATGAATACTATAAAAAATGCTTTTAAAGTTGTAAGCGGATATTCTGATCATACGAAGGGTATAACTGTGTCAATAGCTGCAGTAGCAATGGGAGCTAGTATAATTGAAAAACATTTTACAATAGATAAAAATATGAAGGGACCAGACCACAAAGCTTCATTAAATCCTACTGAACTAAAAGATATGGTTCAAGCAATTAGGGATGTGGAAATGGCACTTGGAAATGGTATTAAAAGATATAACCTAAGTGAAGTAGATACGATGAAAGCTGCAAGGAAAAGTATTGTTGCAGCTAGATATATTAAAAAAGGGCAGACTATAACCCTAATGGATTTAGAGTATAAAAGACCTGGGACTGGACTTTCACCTAAATTTTATGTAGATATTATTGGGAAAAAAGCTAATAGTGATATAAAAATTGATGAACAAATAAATTTGAATATTATAGAATGACATTGACTAATTAGTTTCTTTATTTTATAGATTAAAACAATAATAATTGTTATTACCAAAGAGCACTGCAAGGAGGGTAAGTATGAAAAGAAAAATAGCAGTTATAACAGGAACAAGAGCCGATTATGGAATATTTTATCATATACTTAAGGAAATTGAAAAACATGAATCGTTGGATCTTAAGCTTATTGTATGTGGCA
>NZ_CALEVF010000295.1 GCF_937920395.1 uncultured Clostridium sp.
AAATTTTAGATAGATATTTCACTAAAATCTTTTAGAGTTTCGCAATCAGCTATATATTATTATTCAAAACAATTACTAATTTGTGACTATTGACTGAGAATCCCCCTAGACATAAGTCCATTATAATCATTGTCTTTACTTAATTTGTACTCACAAAATGCTATAATTACATCTTTTGTTTCTATATTCTTTTTATTAATATGAACATTAATATACTCTGGTTTAAATCCCACAAGCCTACCACTAGTTCCATTTAGTACAGTATAAGGAATTAAGTATGTATTGTTTTTTTCTAGTGAAATTTCACTTAAAATATTCCGTTCAACAATCAATACAGGTAGATTTGAAGCAGGCTCACGAAGTTCATTTCCAGTATCTAAAAATGCCTTGATAGTTTTTATATAATTCTTATTAACTATATCTACTGTGTATATAAGAGTAGATATTTTTTTCCTATCTTCTATAAAAATTATCGCCCTATATATAACTATATAAATGATCATTACTGAAAGTAGTAACTTTTCATAAGGAAAATTTATTATAACTACATCAAATGACATATCTTTTTTACTATTCATTTGAATAAAAAAACACATTCCAGCTAAAAGAATTGAATATAATAAAAAGATTAATGAAGCCTTAATATTGAATAAAAATCTTTTGTCACGAAATACAATAAATATCATAACATTTACTATTAATATTTTAAAAGGTAAAATTGTAAGCCACTTAAGACTAGGGTACAATATTGTTATAACATAAAAGCTACCTACTAGACTTGAAATACACAGCCACTTAAGTTTTACTCTTTTTCTTAATGTTTGAACAGTAACATGCAATATGAATAGATTAACTATAAAATTTACTAGTATAAGAACATCTACATATACTACCATTCTCTCTTCCTCCTTTAAGATTATTATATAACTAATGTCATTAAAATTTTGTCATTTTTTACCACATAGAATTATTTTTATTCTTTCATAAAACGCCACTTATTTCCATATTATTGTAAATCGTTTTGATATAAAATAGATGTTTTCTCTATAATGTATGTATATTAAGTAACATACTTAATAACACTCACATTATGACCTATAAGCAATATAATTGCCTAAACGCAAATAAAGTGCCCAAAGGGCACTTTATAATTTTATTTATTTGTTTCATACTTATGTTGTTATTTATTTGTTTTGTCTTCTTAAAAAAGCTGGAATTTCTAAATCAGAATCCTCATAATCTTTAGTGTATGCAGCTTCTTCTTTAGGTTTAACTGTCTCTTTTGCTTTAGGCTTTATTGCTTGCTTATTTGGTTTTGCCACGTTATCGCTTTCAAAACCGGTTGCGATAACTGTTATTCTTATTTCATCTTTTAACTCTTCATCTATGACTGCTCCAAAAATAATATTAGCATCTGGGTCAGCTGCACCTTGTACAATCTCTGCAGCTTCATTTATTTCAAGTAATCCTAGATCCATTCCACCAGTAATATTTAAAAGCACACCTGTAGCCCCAACTATAGAAGTTTCAAGTAACGGGCTTGATATAGCTTGTTTTGCTGCTTCTTGAGCTCTATTATCACCAGAGGCTCTACCAACTCCCATATGTGCAAGACCTTTTGCAAGCATAATTGTCCTCACATCTGCAAAATCTAGATTTACAAGACCTGGTATTGTAATTAAATCAGATATGCCTTGTATACCTTGTCTTAAAACATCATCTGCCATTTTGAAAGAATCCATCAACGTAGTTTTCTTATCAACCATAGTTAATAACCTTTCATTTGGTATTGTTACTAAAGTATCTACAACTTCCTTAAGAGTCTTTATTCCTATTTCAGCATTTATCATTCTTTTTCTGCCTTCAAAAGGGAATGGTTTTGTGACAACTCCTACAGTAAGTATTCCCATTGATTTAGCAATTTCTGCAACCACTGGTGCAGCTCCAGTACCAGTACCACCACCCATTCCTGCAGTAATAAACACCATATCTGCACCCTTTATTGCTTGAGATATTTCTTCTTTACTTTCTTCAGCTGCTTTCATACCAATTTCTGGATTAGCACCCGCCCCTAGTCCTTTAGTAAGTTTATCACCAATTTGAATTTTTTGAACAGCATGAGAAAGAATTAAAGCTTGTTTATCTGTATTAATAGCTATAAACTCTACATTCTTAAGCCCTTCCATAATCATCCTGTTTATAGCATTGTTTCCTCCACCTCCACACCCAATTACTTTTATCTGAGCAAACTCTTGAACATCAACATCAAAATCTAACACAACAATACCTCCTTTTTAGAAAAAATCCGCAAAAAAAACTTTAACTTTTGCTGCAAATTTATTTTTCCCTTTTGTATTTTGGCTTTTTGACCATTTGTTATCGTACGATTGTTCATCTGATTCTTCAAATGAGCTAGTATTATTTTTAAGATTATTAGCAGCTTGAAGCACTATTCCTACTGCTGTAACATATATTGGGCTAGCTGCACCTACATATTCAGGTGAGCCCACTCTCACTGATTTTCCAAGTATATCTTTACTTAAATCATTCATACCTCTAAACAAAGATATACCGCCACCAACTATTACAACACCTGCAATTTCCTTGTAAAATCCACTATTTAATAAATTTCTTTTAATTAGATGTAATAATTCTTCCACCCTAGCACTAATTATATCAACTAATAAACTATTATCAATTTCCATTACATTGTTATAAGAATCTTTAACTCTAATTTTTTGAGCATCAATTTCTGTACCCTTAATAAGACTACCATATTTAAGTTTTAATCTTTCACCTTCGCTAAAAGGAACTTTAAGGCAAACTGATATATCATTAGTTATATTATCTCCACCCAATTGAACAATAGAGGTATATTTTAGTTTTCCACTCTTATAAATTGATATATCAATAGTCTGAGCTCCAACATCAACAAGTGCTATTCCCATATCTTTCTCTTCTTTTCTAAGTACAGCTTCAGATATTGCTGACGGTCCAAGCACTATCCCATTTACCTTAACTCCAGCTCTTTTAACACTTTTCAATAAATTACTAACTACAGTAGATTGTGCCATGACAACTTGTCCTTCAACTTCAAGCCTTATTCCACTCATTCCTCTAGGATCTTTAATATTGTCATATCCATCAACAATATATTGTTCAGGCTCAACACCCACTATTTCTTTATCGGCCGGAACTGGAATAAGTTTAGCTGCTTCTATTACCCTATCTACATCATTTTGTTTAATTTCCCTGTCTTCAGAAGATATTGCAATCATGCCAGTATTTCTAACTAATTCACAAATTCCTCCAGGCAGTGATATGTATCCTTCATTAATTTGTGTATCTGTCATACGTTCTAATTGCATAACACATTGTTTAATAGCTTCAGCTGTACTATCTATATCTATTACAACTGATTTATTTAAACCACTACATACAACTGATGTAATGCCTATAATCTGAAGTTTTCCATT
>NZ_CALEVF010000296.1 GCF_937920395.1 uncultured Clostridium sp.
GCTCTTCCGATCTACCATTTCTTTCAACCCCTCATACGAGTTGGTTGTGATTGGTTTGTTTATGCTGTTTACGCATGCGCTACGCCACAATTTGTGGTTATTGCGTGTTATGTATTTTGGGTTTCCCTTTCAAGTGTGTTAATTGGTTCGCCTTCCAACACACATCAATGATCCTTCCGATATTGCTAAAGCGCGTTATAGGTCAATCGCGTTTCGCAAACTATAGCACATCAACACAAGCCACCACAAAATAAAATCCCAAAGTTGGAAGGGGTACGGGTTCAAGGGTGGGGGTCTTCCCCAAACGAATCAGCATGGCCTATGGGTGGGGGATAGTCCCAAACGCGTGTATGTTTAAATTTTTAAAATATTTTTTTGGTGTGGGTTAGTAGGTATCTTTAGATGCCGGTTCTAATCACAGTTAGTTATATATACTATTAGTATAATATACATGTTACGAGAATGTTTGAAATAGTTGTTATAATCGGCCTAAATGACTTGATTGACCGGGAAAACACTTCGTATATGTAAAGTCAGGCTATTGACAATAAAAATTGTTAAAAATCAAAATATTGACTCAAAAACACTATCAATGTATTGACGATATGATAATAATATGTATATTTGGTTTATGATTAAACGAAGTAAGAAACCAGAAGAATTTGAGGTAGTCGATTTGGGATTGAATCCTTTATTGATAGGCCTGTGTATTAAGGTTGGTAGTAAGATTAGGAAGCGTAATAAGGATGAGCCTGATGTGGATATTAAGATAGAGGCTAGTCCGTACTTGAAGTTATTTGAGATTGCTGGTGCTAAGGCAAAGATGAATGATTTAAGTCCTAGGGGTAAGGAGTTGTTGTTACATGTGATGTATAGTTTGAGGTCTGGTGAGGATTTCATGTGGTTGAATCGATCAGAGTACATGAAGAGTATGGGTATGAGTTCTGTGAACACTTTTAAGGATGCTGTGAAGGATTTATCTGCTTCAGGCTATATAATGCCACACGAACGCTTAAAGGATGTTATATGGATCAATCCTCAGTACTTCTTCAAGGGGAATAGAATTAATAAGTATCCGAACAATTTAAAATAGCTCATGATAAAATTAATAGAATCAAACAGAAAAAGAGTAAAACCAAATATACTTTCTATTGCTATGGGCTTAGGATTTGAAATATGTGAAGACGATATTTTGAACTGGTTATTGAAATGTTATCGTGTAAATAGGAAGTTATCTGAAACAAGTGGTGGATGGAGATTTGAATGGTTCATTTCTCCAAGAAAGTCTACTACTAATTATAGCGGATACATGACCAAAGAAAAGTGTATGGATGCATCTATTGAATTCATATTTAAAATGATAGATAATGGCCACAGATAAGGAATATTGGCAGGTATACTTGCATACGTACGGTATAGGCTCATTGTTGATGCAGTTGGCGCATTATGAGTCGGTAAAGAATTATGAGGAGTGTGAGGTGATAAAGAGTGTGATAGACGATCACAATTTGGTAGCAACGGTTAAACTAAAGACAAAACTATGAGACTAACAAAGAAAAAAGTACCGATCTATTTTGGTAGACTAGATATCGTAATATCCAAAGATTTCAAAAAGTCAGCTGACACACTTGGCATGAAGTGGGATCAGTTTGATGTTTCATTGTATGATGCATTTACTTATCAAAGGAGGAGTAAAAAGGGTTATTCAAGATATGTAGTATTTCTGAAGCCAAACTGTACTGCTAAAGTTGTAGCACATGAGGCTACTCATATTGTGAATTATATTTTCAATGATGTGCATGTTAAAGCTGATAGCCATAATGATGAGCCATTTGCTTATCTGTTGGGCTGGGTAGTAGGAGAGATACATAAATCACTTAAAAAATAGACTATGACAACATTAGACAAACTTGAATCTGTAGCACAGGGGCTGTTACAATTTGAAGGCCATAAAATGGTTACTATTACTCTTGATAAGAATGAACTTCCTCAATTGTTTAAAGATGTACAGGATGAATACGGTTATGGTTTTATGGCTAGGTGTGGGGAAGGATGTGGTGACGGAAGCGGTAATATTTTTGCTACTGGAATACTCCATGGTATACATTTTAATATTCAGGGTGTATGAAAAAGACATCCATAGCAGACTTGGACTTGTCGGATCCAAACAACCCTAAAGTTGTTCATCTCAATATGGGCCTTGTGAAGCAGTTTTTTCAGGACTTTGGTAAGTCAGTTCGTATAACGGTAACCTATGAGACGTACAGGCGTAAAAGGACGGTGGAGCAGAATTCATTGTTCCATGTGTATTGTCTTGAAATAGCAGATGATACTGGTCAAGACTTCGATGATGTCAAATCTACATTGAAGATGTTGTATGCTAGGAAGCCATTGCTGGATAAAGATGGTAATGAGCAATTCAACGAGAAAACAGGAGAATTATTAGAATATGTTCAGGATACCTCAAAGATGGATACAGTTGAAATGGGTAAGTTGATTGATAATACAGTAATGTTTGCATTAGACTTCTTCGGTATAGTATTAGCACCGGCTGGTGAATCAAAAGAATTAAAATTCAAAAATATAAAGTAATCATGGAAGAATATAGAACTATAATTGGATTTGAAAATTATGAGGTTAGTAATTTAGGTAATGTTAGGTCAAAAGGATTTGACTATATGGGTGAAAATAATATTAGATGTGTTATTTATCCCAGAATACTTAAATTTAATAAAGTATATGGCTATAACGCTGTTGGTATTAAAAAGGATAAGATAAATCATACTATAAGAGTTCATAGGTTGGTTGGATTTGCATTTATACCCAATCCTGAGAATAAACCTCAAATAAACCATAAGAATGGTATAAGGGACGACAACCGGGTAGAGAACTTAGAGTGGAATACTGCAAAAGAGAATATAAATCACTCTTTTAAAGTTTTGAAAAGAATACCAAATATGAAAAATGTCCATAATGGATATCAATCTAAAGTTGTTTTTAAAAAATCGATCGATGGAGAAATTATATCACAGTATGTATCCGTTGCAGAAGCCGGTAGACAAAACAATATAAATCGAAGAAGTATTTATAGTTCAATTTCAAAAAACACAATGACTCATGGATATTATTGGTGTCATTAAATAGAGCGGAAAAGATCCGTTTATGGTGTAATGAGTTTCTTCATTTTGAGTTACCGTTACCAGATGCACAGAAAAGTATAAAATTTAAATAAAAATGATTCAAATAAAAGGAGGATGCACGAGGCATGTGGTTTTGATTGGCAAGTATGCAGTCAAAATACCTCGTTTAAATTATGGGTGGCAGTTGTTTTTGAAAGGGTTGCTGGGGAATATGCAAGAAGTAAAATTCAGTTCTATGAAGGATGATCGTATGTGTCCTGTACTTTTTAGTGTACCGGGTGGGTTCATGGTCGTAATGGCAAGATGTAATAGTCTTAGTGAAGATCAGTTCGCCCTTATGGATATAGATTATTTTTGGCAACAAGATTTCAACAAGATAGGTGATCATATTGTTTACTTTGGAGACTGTAAAGTACCCGTTGAACATAAGATAGACAGCTTTGGAGTCTATAAAGGAAATATAGTCGCTATTGACTATGGGAGTTAAAATTAAATAACAACTTAAATAAAACAAAATGGAAAAATCACCAATTATGATAGAAATAGACTTAAATGAGTATATTAGTTTAATGGATAAAAAACTTAAACTTAAAGCTTTTAAGATGGCACTTCAATTAAAACCAGAACCTTCATATAACCCTATGGGAAGTAAACTTCCAAGTAGTTATTCTTGTTCAGATTTTATAAAAAATGCAGAAGCTATTTTTAAATCATTAAATTCGTAAACAATTAAAAAGCAATTATATGATGAACTACAAAAAAATCGAAGTAACAGTAAAATCTAAAAAACAGTTTGTTAAAGTGGACTTTTCTAAAGTTGAAACTAATAAAGACAAGCAGTATTTCAACACAGAATGGTCAAAGAAGAGTGACCAGCCGATCAATAAAGATCTCAGCAATGCGTTTGACAAATTAATTCCTCACTTGATGTTTGGGACTACACTTGCAGACAAGAGCATTGATCTGGATGAGAATATGGATTATCAAAAATGGTTTGACGAGCATCACTATGCAGATGACGAGCGTTTTGATGGTGTGGTGGTAACTAAGGTTCACTTCTTCGGGAATAACAATGTAGAGAGTGTTAAATTATTCGGACATAAGTTGATTGAAGAGTTTGGAAAACCTTTCAAAGTTAAAATTGAGACTCCGGTATTGGCCTTGGATCGTCATGCAGAGAATAAGTACCCATTAGTGGTAGAATTAGAGGCTGTAGCGAACGATATTCAAGTTTTGACTAAGAAATGGCTTGAGAATGGTGCTACGCTTAGTAAGGCTGAGGTAGAGGCCAAGCATGAAGAGGAAGAAGGTATTCCGGCATAAATAAGATAGAGGTCAGCAGTAGCGACAATTGATATCTTGAGCCTATCAGAAATGTTAGGCTTTTTTATTTAACTTTGTTATAGCCATAAAGCAATTCCGCTTATGAGCCATACAAAACAACATGGAAAGTAAAATAACAATTCAAATCGGAGAAGATCACAAGCCTTACATTAAATTGGTGTATAAAGCCTCTGAAGATCTTAAAGATGAAGCAGTAGCTGGTATAGTTAAACAATTAAATGGGACATCTAATACATTCTGTACACCAGCATTAATTAAAATGGAAGACGGTACGGGGTATATTTTGCCTATCCTACCAATAGGAGATGAACTTACTTATTTTGGGAACATCATTGAGAAGAAGTTATTGACTAAACCTGAACTTAAAGAAGGATTGATTCATTTGGCTAATAAAATATTGTTAGCTCTTGATCTAAAAGTAGAAACAAATCCAACACTTGCACATGAGTACGTTTCGACATCAACAGCGACAGAATAAAATTAAGATATGTTAAATAGTCTGATCCCGTTGTCGTGATGATATCGGGATTTTTTTTGTTTAAAATTTAAAATAATTACAAACTTTAATTGTTCTAACAGAAATAATATATATATTTGTTTATAATTAAAAACAATATATACATTATGAATTTAGGAAAATCAATCAGAACATTAAGGAAGTCATTAACTCCAAAGGTCACTCAAGCCGAATATGCTGAAAGCATTGGTATTACACAATCTTATCTATCCTGCATAGAAAATGGAGAAAAAGAACCTAGCACAGCACTTCTAAAAACAATTGGAGAGAAACACGATACTCCTATGCCTGTATTACTTTGGATTAGCATGGATGAAAGTGATGTGCATGATAACAAAAAAGAATCGTTTAGGATATTGAAACCTGCTATGGATGCTTTATTAAATGACTTATTTTTCACTAAGATACAGGAGGTGAAAAATGGCTAGTTTAAAATTCACTAATATTCAGCATGAATTCCGCAAGAAGCACAAGTTAAGTTGTAATGAATATGTACTTGCAGATATGATTTTCTTTCTATCTAACAACATAGAATCTAAAATTAAAGGATGGTGTTATAAATCCAGACCTTCTTTAGCAGAGGATTTAGGAGTTACAAAACAGTCAATTTTGAATTTGCTCAATACTTTGGAGCAAAAAGGCTTTATACATAGAGATCCAGAGACTATGTTCATACAATCAACTCTTAAATGGAATTCAGTCTACTTTACCGGAGGTAAAGATTCTTTACCCCTTGTAGACGGTATAGAATCTTTACTACATGGGGGTAAAGAAAGTTTACCCAATAATAATACTTTAGATAATAATAATATTCTTAATATCAATGAAGAATTTAAAAATTCTTCTGATAAATCTAAAATGTCTTCTTCAGTAGAAGCAGATCTTAAAACAAAAGAAGACTCCGCGCACCACCGGATCATTTCGAAGTTCTTTGAAGAGATGCACCCGGAATTTATTTTCAGTCCGGTACATGCTAAATCTGTGAGTCTTCTTCGGAAGAATATAGAAGCAACGTTTAAAAAGAATTCCAGAGTTGCAGATGATAAGTCAGTGGGAGACTTTGGTATTCTCCTTTTGGAAAATCTTCCAAGCTATTATTTGGATAAGGATCTTGCGGTGATTAATAGTAAATTCAATGAAATCATGTTACAAATAAAATCAGGACAAAATGGACAACAAAAATTTACAACTAAAAGGGAATCAACAGCAGCTAAGTACGGTTCTTAATGAAAAGGAGACTGAGATCGCTAAAGCTGTATGGAGATTGGATATGGTTAAGGCATTCCCGTTCGATGTAAGCGAGTTAGAGAACTGGTCTAGGCATATCTATCGTTTGTGTCCTTATGTTACTCAGGAGAGGCTGTATGAGATCGTAGACAAGTATTTAACTGGTGAGTGGATCTTCGATAAGGATCAGGGAATAGCAAACATCATTTGGCATATAAATAATCCGTCAGGAGGGGTTTGGAACAATGGGTAAAGAATCCGATTCAATAAAGATAATTCAGTATAATGATATTTTTAATGACATGGATGATTATTTGGCAAAAGACGGTCATCCCGGATTGCCAACGTGTTTCAAGTGTTTGAATGATCATTATACTCATAAGCAGGGTGGAGTAACAGATTGGACAGGATGGCCAGCTTCAGGTAAGACTTATTTCGCCTTGGAGAATTTGATGAGTCAGGCGAGTAGATATGATAAAAGATATGGGTTATTCCTTCCAGACCTTGGTTCTGATAAAGAGGCAATTCAGAAAGTTGTTAAAATGCATACTGGTAAAGATTTCAATGATAGATATCAGAACAAAATTACTTCTCGTGAATTGGCAAGTTCAATGAACTGGATATTTGATCGTTTTGTGTTTTTCAAAAGAAAAGATATGAAAGCAGGAATTACCCCTCTTGCATTTTGGGAAATGATTTGTGAATATAAAGACGATGTTGGAAAACTGGACGGTGGACTTAGTGATAGTTGGAAGAATTTTGAGCATGTTTATTCTGGTAGAGAGGATTTATATTTGGATAAGGAATTGAGCATTAGGAATGCAATGGCAGAAGACTATCAGGTTCATTTGCATACTATCGCGCATGCTGTTAAGCCAACTACAACCGAAGTACTGAATAAAAATGGTCAGTCTGGTAAGAGGAAGATTCCAACAGCGAATGAGATTAAAGGTGGAGCAGCTTGGGATTCTAATGGTAAGACTATCATAACCGTTGATAGGCCAAGTAAAAACAAGACAGAGGTTGACATTTACATAAATAAAGTTAAGCCTGAAGATGTTGGTAGGCCGGGAGCTATCATTGGAAAAATAAAATTAGATCCAAGGAAAGGAAGATATTATGAGACAATTGGTACTAAAACATGTTTTGCATATGAATGGCAAGATATACCAGTTCAGGAAGAAATAGAGTTTACTAGTGATACAGGAGCATCAGAATTACCTTTTTAATTATGGGATACGATCAAGACAAATGGAGAAAAGAAAAGATGAGTCCAATTGAACTTCATTATTTGGGTTTGTCTGAGGTTTATTTGACAGAATATGAAGATCACATGTTGCCATACTCTAAAATTATGATTGCTAAAGGGATAATTACCGAAATACAGAGCGATATGGTATTTTTTCTTCAGAAGAATAAACCAAGTGATAAATCTAATCAGCAACAAGAAAGGATAGCTATATTATCTGGGGTATTAAATTATTTTGAAAAAGTTTCGTCACACAACCAGCAAATGAGATGGACTATAAGATCAAATAATGTAGAAATCATGAAACTAAAAGAGCAAATCAAGTTTTTAGAAAATGATAATAAAACAATGACGGACGTAATCAAACTATCTGATGAGTCATAGCCTGTCAAAATATGAGATAGAGATGTTTGGTAAACTTCTTACTCTGGAATACAATCATTATTATACCATTAGAAAAGACAGGCCGGATTACGATGACTTCATTGTCATGTTGAAGAAGCGAATTGATATGTATCAAGATTTCATGTTTACTAGGGATTATTCTCAGTTTACAAGGATAATTACTGTTGAAGAAATGGAAAGAGATTTTGATGTTGAATTTGAGAATGGTATAAAAATAAAGTATCATTTCTTTCAGGGCGAAAAAAGGCAAGAAATTATGGATAAGGTGGAATACAACTTACCAGATCCACAATTTAAATCGTATAATAAAAAACAATTTGATCAAGCATTAGGAAGAAAATAATTATGGAATCAACACTGAAGAACACAGAAGGTAACGGACAGCGAAAACCTTATTTAAAAATAGCTGATGAATTGATCTTAAGATCTGGTATTTACAGACACCTA
The DNA here is from genome assembly GCF_937920395.1 of uncultured Clostridium sp. Lineage (GTDB taxonomy): Bacteria > Bacillota > Clostridia > Clostridiales > Clostridiaceae > Clostridium_AD. The sequence continues at coordinate 8,330 of NZ_CALEVF010000296.1, forward strand.
TGTCGTAAAATTTTTCTTATATCAATGAAGAACGGCATAAATACTCATCATAAGAACAGGTTTAAGGATATGAATGCTGAACTTACTAAAGAGTTTAAGATTTTTGAGAAGGATGCAAATAGGATCTTAAAGTATCAAGACATTCAACTGAAGAAGAAAGATGCAGAAATAGCTAGGTTAAGAGCCTCAGTCGCTCGTCAGTTAAATACTATTAAAGATAAAAAGACTTTTAATAGAAAAATTTCTATGAAAAATCAAGTAATAACAAAACAACTCTCTAAGGTGAAATCAGTAGAAGCATTTCTAACTAAGAAATTCAGGTGGATGAGAAGTAATTCAGATGCGGTTAGAGCAGAGATGTTGTTAAGGGCTATTATTGGGTATGAAGAGCTTGTAAGAAGTGGAAAGACAACATTTCATGAATTAGTTTATTTGTCTGTAGGATACCAATTAGATGCATTTTCTAGGGCAGAAGTGACGAAAAGATTCGGGGAAGAAATAACAAGACATTTTATTAGTCAAATCAAAATTTTAGTAGAGAAGGGATATATTCGTAGATTTGATAAAAGATTATACTATTTCCTTACGCCAGAAGGGGAGAAGAGGTTTGAAGATCTTCTTAAAATACCTTATGGATATCAGTATGGTCTTTACTGGAATCGCATATTCACTAACGAAGAATAACTATGTTTAAAACAATCACGGAGAACTACATTTTATCACCTATTTTGGATCACAAAGAAAAGATTGATTTAGGTGGTCAAGAAATTTTTATAGCTAAAGACTGGGAAAATAATCTCAGGACACGAAACTGCCAGCTAGGAATAGTTGAGTGCTTAACAACAAATAATCCTCTAAACTTATGTTTAGGGGATATTGTGTTTGTAAACCATTTTACTTTTCATGGGGATATTGGAGAGAATAGGTCATTCACATTAATTGATCACGTTAAGCATGATGGGAAATTACTATTCAAAGTTCCTGTAAGAAATATTTACTTCAAATACAATGAAGGGCAAATAGAGCCAATCGGAGATATGGTTATTATTGAATCAATTCTAACTGATGCTACTTCGTCAATAGGATTAGAATTGCAACAGGCGCAATATAAAGACCGTGGTAAGGTTGTTTACGCTAAAGACACATCATTAATAGGTAAAACTGTTTTAGTTGAAAAGAACGCTTTATATGGCATTGAAATTAAACAGGAGAACTTGTTTAAGGTGATGAAGGAAGAGATTGCTGGAATTATAGAGAGTTTTGAAGGAGAAGAGGAAATATTTCCAACTGCTGGAAGAGTTTTGTTAGAAGATCATGATGATGAGATAAAAAGTAGTTTTATTGATTTGTCAATGGTAAAAAGGGGCAACACAATTAAAGCTAAAGTTATTAGGTGTGGGGAACTGGATAAAGTTCAGCGACTGGATGAATGGATAAAAGATGGGGATATGGTTCTTAGGTTTAGGAGTTACGGAGTAAGGTTCAAAGATCAGGTAATTGTAGCTTTAGCTGATGATAATATTCATGGGGTAATAAATTCATAATGTCATGGGAAATTTTGAAGAAACAAGGGACTATTTCATATTAAAAGCTGGTAATTTGGGGGCTTGCCAGCCTCAGATGGTAAGGATATTGACCTCTAAGAGTTTAGAAGACTTACTTAGAATCACAAAGGATAATGAAGGTTGGGTAAGATTGATTGGTTTATTTAAAGATAGGCCTATGACTGATTTTTTTACTGAAGAACAATTGAAAGACTTTAACATCATATAATGCAAATTGATTCTACGATAAGATCAGGTAACAAGGTTACTGATGATTACATTATACAGTTGGAAGAGGAGGTTAAATCTTTCAACGCTCAAAATTCAAAGCAACTCATTAGGTCAATAGATTTAATGGCCAGTAAAATATCTAAAGATTTAGATCTTTTGTCGAGGGAACAAACTCATGATGATGGTACTGAAGTTGAACTGTCAGGTAAGTTTGTGGATACATTCTTGAAAATGGTTAAAGATGCACCGAAGATCAAAGAATTCAGTGATTTGGTAAATTCTATGTATGAAGGTAAGCCAAATGATATTGTTGAACCAGAACCTGAGATTGTTGCTGTAGTTGAAGGTAAAGAAATACCTCTTGCCAAGCCGGTTATAAAAGTAGGGCAAAATTCTTTTGAGACGGTGATGAAAAAAGTAAAAGAAGGAGTTTTAAATGGCAGTTAAACCCGGAGAATCTATAATTATTCCTTTGTATGAAGGATTGGTTTATAAAACACCACCAGTACCTGAATTAAATACAATCAAAGGTCATGATAGACCTAAGAAGCAACAGGTATGGTATCGAAACGAAGAGTATGAGAATTGGAGCTGGAATGAGAATCCAAAAGAGGGGAGTGTATGGTTCATAGATCCAGCAGAGGGGCAGATGGAATGGTATCATGCCGAAATAAAAAGGATCATAGAGGGGGAATGGATAATGATCAATGGGAAACCTGTGTTCTTCAATTCATTCTGTTATTTCTTTCATCAATGGTTTTGGGTTAAAGAAGGGGCGTATCCATATTACAAGGATACGTCTCTTTTGTTTTTCATGTTTTTTGAAATATGCGCTACTGACCCAAAGTGTAGAGGCATGAATATGATGAAGGGTAGACGTATTGGTGTTTCTACCATGAGTATGTCTATTATGCTTCAGTATTGCCTAATCAAGCAAAATACAGAGCAGGGTATTGTATCCAAGACTGGTATTGATGCTGAGAAGATTTTCAAGTTGATGCTCGTTAATGCTTTTGATAGCTTACCACCATTTTTAAAACCTCGTATCAGCGGTAATGCGACTCCGGTTAAAGTTCTCCACGTTACCAAACCAACAGAGAAAGGGAATAAAGCTTCCCAAGGAACCGCAGCAGAGAAAGGACTTAACAATAAGGTTGAATGGCGTGCTACAAGCGCAAACGTATTTGATGGGGATGGTTTGTGGATGCTTCTTATTGATGAGGCTGGTAAATGGGAGGAAACTGATATTTCAGAATATCTTCAGGTAGCATTAAAAATTATACGTGCTGGTAAGCAGACCGGTAGAATCATCATGATTACTACTGTCAATAAAGGAGATAAGGGAGGGGACAACTATAAAATTGTATGGGATCAGTCTGATCAGACAAAGTTAGATGTCTTAGGCCAGACAAAATCCAAACTATACCGCTTATTCATCGAAGGATACCGGGGAATGGATGGTTGGATTGATAGGTATGGAAATTCTGTAATCAATACTCCAACTAAAGAACAAACAGAATGGCTGAAGGAAGATCCTAATTGTTTAAACCCATACATAGGATCCAAAGAGTTCTGTGATATCCAAAGAGCCAATTTAGAGGATGATCCTGAGGCTTATATGGAAGAAGTACGTATGGTTCCGTATAATCCTAAAGAAGTATTTGAATCGGCTAATAACCAGTGTCACTTTAATCTAAAAGATCTAAATAGTCAGATACAGTTTGTTAAAGACCTTATTTCAGAACAGGGTAGAAATCCAGAGAAAGATGATAATGGGCGTAAAGGGGCATGGAGAAAATTGCCAAATAACTCGATTACTTGGGAAGATGATAAAAAAGATGGAATGTGGTATATACTGGAATTTTTAGATGAAAAAGATTCATGTAGAAAAGGCTGTAAGGATGGTATTAATTTCCCTGACAACACTTCGTATGGTGTAGCAGGACTAGATACTTATTCCCATAGTAAGAATACAGTTGAAAAAGGATCTGATTCATGTTTAATTGTTTTCAAGAGGTACAACCCTCTAAATCCTGACAATTCAGGAATGCCAGTCGCAATGTTTATTGGTAGACCTAAGACTAAGGATGATTTTCATAAGCAAGTATATATGGGACTTGAATATTATGGAATTCGAATGTTAGCTGAAAGATCCCCTACAGATTGGGAAGATTGGGCTATCAGAGAGCATTTAGCCTCTGAGAATGATGCAAAGAAAAAGGTTGGATATTTGGTTACTACAGTAAGATCAATGAATAATACTGAGGTATACGGGATGAATCCTCAAGATGCTCAGGGAAGGGAGACTCACTTAACTAAAATGGTTGAATATGCATTGAATAATATGCATAAGATATTATTTTTGAGACTACTAAAGGACATGCTTAAATTCAACGTGAAAGAACGAACTGTATTTGATGCGTGTATGGCATTTGGATACGCTCTGATCGCATTAGATGATTCATACAAGCAAATTGTACCCAAAGAAAGAAGTACACCTCTAATACGCACATTTAAGCTTAAAACAGCTTAAAATGAAATAAACAAATATTTAATATAAATTTGTAATGAAATTTTACTAGTATGTCAGAGAAAACGACTTTATATCCTAAGAATGTATTCCCTTCTCCAATACTTCCTGATGAGGAAAAGAAAACGCCGGGATATGGTTTGGCAGTGGGAACCGCCATTTATAGCACAGCAGTATTAGGGGGTAATAGTTATTATTCATCTAGGAACATCAAATTTCAAGAAAGCAGGATTTTCGCTAATGGGAAACAACCGTTTCAGGTTTATTTGGATTTAATGCAAATAGACGGTAAAAATAGCTTTACCAATTTAGATTATCACCCAAGAGCAATCGCGCCAAAATTCAGAGACATTCTTGTAAATTCTATCATGGAGAAAGTTGAACGCGTAGAATGTGTTGGACTTTCTTTAGAAATGAAGAAGAGAAAGAATGATAAAAAAGATGATGCAGCTTTTAGAATGAAAGAAGGTGAATTCATTAAGGGGGCACAACAAGAGGCCGGAATGGAGTTTGAAGATCCTAATTCATTCACACCTGATTCTGAAGATGAATTGAATATTTGGGCTGAATTGAATGATAAGGAGCGCGAAGAACTTCTGATGGAAGAAGGTATTCAGTTTGTCCTTTACAACAATGATTGGGAAAGTATTAAAAAAGACATTGCTGGTGATTTAGTAGATACTGCAATGGCATGGACTCAGAATTACTTTGATGGATGCAATAGGATCAGGATAAGAAGGGTTAAGCCAGAGTTTATGATCTACCCTAATACAAATACTCTAAACTTCAAGGGAGTCCCTTATATGGGACATATGGAGCGAATGAGTATTACTGATGTTAGGGCTATGTGGCCTAAAATACCAGAAGCCACTTTATATGACTTAGCCAAAAATAGTATAGGCTTATACGGTAATCCAAATGATTTAGTTCAATATAATACAGAATATTCAAATAACTACAATAGGCCATATGATGGTTTTATCATTGATGTTTTGTTTTTTGAATATAAAGTCACAAAATATATCAATGTACTTACGACAAAAGACCGTAATGGGAATAAAGTAGTAGAATACGTAAAAGGTACTTATGTGCCAACAGCGGAAGATAAAAAAGTAACCAAGAAACCATTAGTCACAATTTATCAGGGAGCCTATTTAATTGGTAGTGATTGCATCCCAATGTGGGAAGAACAGCCTAACCTACTTCGTAACAACGAAGATGCTGAAGATCTTAAATTCAGTTACTCTGGTTATATGCTGAACAATGACGGAACAATGTTTCCGAAATCGCCAATAGATGCTATGAAGTCATCTATTATTCAAATGGATTTGGCTATTCTGAAAATACAACAGCATTTAGCTTCTGCTGCTCCTGATGGTTCTCGTATTGATATAGATAGTGCTCTTGAATTGGATCTTGGGAAAGGAATAGGCACTGTAAGTGCTCTTAAGCTAAGAGAGATTAGACTTCAGACTGGTGATGAGTACTGGTCAAGTAAGTCTATGTCTGGGGAAGCTGGTAGACCGGCTATCGAACAGGCAATACACAATATGGGTGATAAAATTAGTCAATTCATTAATGTATATAATTTTGAGTTGGGATGTATTAGGGATTATATCGGAGTTAACGAGGTTAGGGATGGTAGTGGTGTGAACCCAAGGATAGGATTACAGGTTATGAATAATCAAATGCAGTCTTCTAATACAGCAACAGGTCACATATACGGAGGTGTAGTTAGTATTATGACAGATACGTCGAAAGGAGTTGCAATAAGACTATGGGATACACTTAAACAATCTGATGTCAATTCAATGTACATTAAGTTGCTTGGGCAAAAAAATTCAGATTTCATCAAAAGGAGAAAGGACATTACTTCCAGTAATTACGACACTATGATCACCATAGACATGTCTCAAGATGAAAAGTTATTCTTAGAAACTCAGATTAATACAGCACTACAAGCTGGAACAATTGAATTAGAAGATGCTATTTACGTTCGTAAAGTGCCTAATTTAGATTTGGCTATTAGATATTTAGCTTTTGTTAAGAAGAAAAGAGCCAAAGAACAACAGCAACAACAAATTGAGATTCAAAATAATGCTCAACAAAATCAAGCTCAAATTGTACAACAACAAGCTAAAGAAAAAGCAGACATACAAGCTTCATTAGATCAACTTGAAATTCAAAAGACTACAGTTAAAGGCCAAATTGAGCATGATTTAATGATGCAAAAACTAATTAACGATTCTCTTTTGAAGTCTATGGATATTGAAGTAAAACAAATTCCAGATTACGTTCAAGCATTAATAGACCAACAGGTAAAGGCTGAGACGGAGAAAGAACAACAGGCTGAACAAGAACAGGCCATGCAAGAACAGCAGATGTTAGAACAACAACAGATGGAAGGTGGACAACCTCAAGATCAGATGCAACAGGAAGGGATGTCAGAACAGAATATGCAACCACAATAACATATATTAAAAATAAGATTATGAATACTGAAAACAACGAGAACACACAAAATGATGAAATGATAGAAGCTTACTTCAATGAGCCGGTAGGTGAAGGTGTAGCAGTAACTATTGACGAGACTCCTAAAGGCGAAGTTGTAGAGGAATTAAAGTCACCAGTTGATGTTGTCATTACTGAAGAGGTTAAGCCTACAGTAGTTATTCCAGAAACGGTAGTTATAACTGAAGAAGTTAAACCTGAATTTACATTAGATGATAAAGGAAGGTGGGTACTTGATAAACTTTCAAAAGGAGAAGATAAAGACATTTATGATCTTCTGAAAGATAAGTTCGCTTATGAAGGCCTTAGCGAAGAAGATAAAATTTTCACATATTTAGCAGAAAAGCATCCTCATTTAACACATGAGGATTTGGTGTTTAAGGCCGGTCAGGAATTCGGCATAGGTGTTACTCATATTGACGAGGATGATATGACACCGGAGATAAGAACGTTCCTTAGAAAGCAGGAAATTGACCGTAAAGGGCTAATTAGTGAAGCGACTAACTTCTTTAAAGAAAAATCTGCCGGAGTAGAGATCCCTAGTCTACCAAACGTATTAGATTTGGATGCTGGTTATAAGGAATATATGTCCTTTAGAGCTAATCAAGAGCAAATTAAAGCTGACCAATTAGTAGAACAAGAAAAAAACACTAGATTTGAAGAAGAAACAACATTACAAATAAATAATACAGCCAAAGAAATTGAGACATTATCATTTGATTTGAAGATTGATTTAGACCAAGGCGAGTTTGACTTGAAATCAGAATTTAAATTAGATGAAGCAAAAAGAAAAGAGTTAGCTGATTATGCTATTGAGCACGTTCCAACACAGAGTGAGCTTAAAGCATTCCAAAACCAAAATGGCGAGTTAGACATGAAGGGTTACATGACATCATTAGCGACAAAACTATTTTCTAATCAAATTCAGAAGGCTATGATTAAACAGGCCATTGCTAAAGACAGAGAAGAATTCAATGAACGCGAACTGAAGAATTCTACTTTGAGAAATTCAACTACAATGATTCAATCAGATGTAGCCTTTGATTTCCACAGTGCAGCAATGGGAGATTAAAAAGATTAACCCACTTTAAAACACACAAAAATGGCAGGTACACCGTCGCATGTAAGGATAAGTCCTTTTGCAAATCGTCAAATTCTAACTGATTTAGGCCTATTGGTTCCTAGATCATTCCCGAAGTTTATTAAAAAATATCCTTCTCTAGCTTCAAAAAACTATATTGTTTTACGTGAAGCTCAAAATAGCGCAAGTAAAGGTGCTGCTGGTATGTATACCAAAAATAAGGAGTTCTATCAATGGCAACAAAAAGGTAAAAATGCTCCGTCTTGGAAAGTAGCTACAACAGTTACCGGTTCAGGTGCAGGAGCTAATATTACTGTAACTGTTGGTACTGGATACTACCAAACTTCAGGTGGTGTCGCAGGAGTTTTATCTCCACCAGCACCGGGGCATTACTATTTCAATGATACTACTGGTCAATTGTATCAGGTAGTTTCGGTGAATACGACTACTCCTTCAGCACACACAGTTGTTTTAAGACCAACTAAAGCAGCGGTAACGGCATCAGTAGCAACAACAGACTTGTTGGTATTTAGACCTACAATCGTTGGTGAAGGGTCGGGATCACAAGAAACAATTGTACAGTTAGATGAACGCGTAGCTAATTTTTGTGCTACTATTAAATCTACCAAATCATTTTCTGATTGGAATTTATTTGAGACAATTGACATCCCTAATGATCCGTCTGGATTTGATCATTACAAACCACGCCAAATGTGGAATGAATATGATTTATTCCTAGCTCAACAAGAATATCTATTGATGTTTGGAGAGCCATTTGATAACATTGCTGGTATCCAAAATCAGCATACTGGATTAATTCCTAATGTTATTGCAAATGGACAAACAGATACGACTTCTACAGTTGTAAATGCAGCTTTCATTCAGAACATCCGTAGATTAGTAGATGCCGAAGGATATTCAATGAATTTTGACTATCTATTGAACCTTGAGCTTCGTATGAAGATAGAAGATTTCATTGCATCTACTTACAATGCAGGTGCTATTGTTTATGCTAACAAAGATGCATTTGAGGGTGAAGGAGCTGAGATTAACAGGAACTTTAAAGCATATGATGTTCATGGTATCCAGTTAAATTTCAAAACATACGATTACTTCAGTTCAGCGAATATCAATGGTGCCCCTATTAATACCGGGTTCTATAACAACGCAGGGTTATTAATACCTCGTGGAGATGGAGTTAATCCAGAAGATGGTACAAACGTTCCTCGTTTCAATATCAGATGGCAAGGACAAAGCGAGCAAGATACTCCTATTCGTGTAAGAGCGACAGGTGGTTTGGCTCCTACTCCTACTGATGATACTGAGAAATTAGTTATTTCACATGTAACAACAAAAGGGTTACAAGCCTTTGGACTAAATGGTTACATTTGGACTAAACTAGGTTCTTAATCAATAAATAGGGAATGGCATGGTGTCATTCCCTTTATCATTTCAATACAATTATGGATAACGAACAAGAAACACCAAAATTAACAGGCATTAAAGCTTACCATGAGAAGAAAAGGCTTGAGAAAGAACAAAAGAGTAGCTTGAGAAAGCAACTTGAAAGCATCAAAGAAACTTCTTACCAAACAGAAACTATCGAAGAAATAGATTTTGGTATAGACATTAACAAAACTTACGTGTTTGAAGTACTAGAGAAATCTACAAATTCAAGACACCAGATATTAAGTGCTACGTGTAAGATATTTGATGGTGAACAAGGCCGTATGCGTACGATTAAATATATTCCTATTGCTGATACAATTTTTGTAGATGAAATGGGAGAAAGGTATGATGGATATCCTGATCAAGTCCTTAGTTTACATAACAATCAATTAACAGCGGAGGGATCAGATGTGAGATTAGTTGAGTATTTGCTTTCTCATGATGAGTATGATGGGAATCCTAATCGAATATCAAAAAGACCACCTCTTTATACTTTGGTCAATAAACATGACTTAGAGAAAAGAAAAGAGGCTATATTTGGCGCCAAGTTGAAAGCGTTAAATATTATAAATGAAAACGCGATTGAAGAGCTAATGCCTATAGCTAGAGTTGTATTTAACATTATGGATACTGATGAACTTATTGTTAAGAATAAGCTTAGAGCATATGCCGAAACTGAAAATAATGGGTCAATTAATATTATCAATAACTTTGGCAGTCCTAAGACTAAACGTGCTTATGTAGTTCAAGCATCTTTAGATCAAGGAATCATTGAAGTAGATGTTAAGAATCACTCTCTAGTTTGGGCAGAGACAAAAATTCAAATTACAGAGGTTAGAGCTGTGAAGGATTTAGAAGCCCAATTATCAGAGATTACAGATTTCACTTTCACTCCAATCGGAGAAAAAGTTTATGATGTTTTAAAAGCAAGAGTTACTTTTTGAGTTCTTCGTTAGTTTCATAGTTGCGGGTCTGTACTTTAAAAGGTACAGGCCTTTTTTATTTATATTTGTTTTTAAGGTATATTTGTTTATGATATCAATCAACGAGATATACGAAACAGTACAGAATTTGGCTCAAAAGGCACAACATGGGGCAATTACTGTGACTGAGTTCAATAAGTATGCTAACATGGCATCTATTGACCTATTCAATGAGAAATTAGGTTCTCCGAGGGATTATTACAAGCTTCAAAAGGCAATTAGTAAAACAAGTTCTAGTATGAATAAGGAGATTGATCAATCGTTAAGGCCTTTTTTGAAAAGGGATGTCCCCATAACTATAACTTCTAATAAGGGCACTATACCTACAGATAACGAATATGTAGATGTAATTACCTATAATACTAAATCGGTCAAATGGGTTCCTAATAATAAAATTTCAAGTTATCTTAATAGTACCATTGATGTACCTACGGTGTTATATCCAATTTATACTGATTTAGAGACTCAGATTGAAGTTTATCCGTCTATGATAGCTACAGTTTTGATGACCTATTACGGGACACCTAAAACTGTTAAGTGGAACTATACTATAGTATCAGGAAGGCCGGTATATGCATCTACTGGATCTGTTGACTATGAGTGGTATCAAACACAGAAATTGGATTTAATTAATAGGATACTTGCATATGTGGGTATTACGATCAGAGATGTTGAAATGGTTCAGTACGCAACAAATGAAGAAAATACTATCGCATGATACAGACAAAAATAGAAGTAGTTCAGGAGATACTTTACGAAGTATACGGGGGCATTACCTCAAGTGATGTAAGGCTTAGTGAAAGATTTGTACTTGGGAAAGTCAACAATAAAATAGCTTCGTTGGCTGTTGTTAACGCGTACCAGTTAACGAATGTTGAAGGAATAACATATGCTGATGATTTTTTCTATATCACATTTGAAGATATACCTGTGCTTTATAGTAACAATACAGGGTTTTATTATTTTAAATTACCAGCACAACCAATAGGACTCCCAAGAGAAAGGTCATTCAATTTGTATCCTTCAAAAACTAGTGGATGTACCGGTATGGATTCAACGCTGTTTAAGATGATGCCAAGACACGAAGTCCAGAGGCGTAGGTCGCTTCCAAACATGAATAAGGTGTACTGCTTCATTCAAGACTTTAAAATGCATATGCTGGTTCCGGATAGTATGCCTGTGTTTAATGTGAAAACAATAAACTTAGTGATTGCCAGTGCAGACGGAGGACTGGATTCTCAATTGAATCTGCCACAGGATATGATAGATACGTTAAAGAAATCTGTAGTTGCTGAATTAAGAGCAATCATACTTGGGGTTCCTCAAGACATTAAAAATGATGGAGTTGAAATTTTAGAACCTAAAGCATAATGGAGACAAATATAAGTTTAGATGAGGTTATCAACTATTATCTATCAGCATGGGAATTACCAGACAGCCAGTATGGACGTATATCTGATTTAGGTATCAGAGGGTACAGACAGATTTATATGCATGCTACAGCAACTCCAATTGAGATTCCGATTGAAGTATTGGCAAATAAAACATCATTGCTTCCTTGTGACTGCCTGAGTAAGATCAGGATTGGTGTTTTAAATGGCCAAGGTGAAGTATCTCCATTAACAGAAGATGGATCTATTGGTTTTGCAGGAAACAGTTCACCTTCGCGTACTTCTCAACAGAGTGTGCCAATTTTGTTGAATAATGATGCTAATATTTATTATGATCCAAATGGGAATTACGTAGCCCCATTTATATTTGGTCAGTTTGGATCAGGAGCTAAGAGTGATCTTGGCTTTTATAATATAGATTGGGGTTCAAGGATTATTACATATGACTTTAATTTCCCGTACAGTGAGGTTTACATCAAGTATATGCCAGTATTTAGCAATAATGGTGAGTATCCTGTCAATCCATTCTTTTTGGAAGCTATTATGGCCTTTATTGAATGGAATGATAAGCGAAGAAGTACAGTAGATCGAAATTCAGCAGAAAAGAGATATTATAATGAATTTAGAGTCGGGAAAAGAAGTATTGTTTCTTTCGATCTAGAACAGGCAATTTTGCAATACAACAGGACTACTAGAATCGCACGTTTTTAAATAAAATAGGATGGCAAAAATAATAGGCGAAGGAAAGAAGTTTAAGGGTGGAGGAATGGACACCGATAGTGCAGAAGACTTCGTAAGTCCTATCGATTACTTAGAGAGCTTTAATATACAAAATAATGGTAATGTAGAGCAGGAAGAAGGTATTATCACCAACATAGCCTCTACTGTTGAAGTATTGGGGTATTCATTGCCAGCCGGACTTAACAAGTGCATGGGTGCTGATAAGTTTGAAGATGTAAGGAAAGCTTACTATTTCAACTATAATTCATTTGGATATCACCAATTAGGAGAATATGATATTGATAGTAATATTAAAACACTACTATTTACTAATTTAACAGATAGTGGTGGAATAGATATCTTACCATTGACTCCAACTAACTATGTCCGCAGTATTAAGCTTGTTAACGGGACTTCCCTTTATTTTAGTGATGGGAACATAGAAATAGGTAATATTAGCATACCAAGGCTTAAAAGCGGTGGATATGGTGTTGTTACTGCTGATGATTTTAGATTGATTAAGGCGCAACCAATTAAAATACCAACTTCAGTATATAATGATGATAAAGGCCGGGTTGTTAATTTATTGAAGGAAAAGTTATTCCAATTCAGAAGTCAGTATATTTATTTGGATGATGAGCCAAGTACATATTCTTCATTTTCCAAAAGGCCAGTTCCAATTAAGGAGTCTACAACAGGAGTTGGGGAAGATGTGACCAAGAATAATAATTTAATAGTTACAATCCCATTGGGGACTAATAGGGTTAAGGAATATGATATTGTAGCTAGATATTCAAAGTACAATTGGTTTAATGTAAAGTCAGTTACAAGGGATTATGTGCTTGCTATTCCATTTACGTCTGTGGATATATCTCAGGAAAGATATGAGGCATATGATCCTACCACAAATACATATTCATTTATATTCTATAATGATGGATCATATGTAAATATAGATCCTGTAGAAACTGATTCAGAATATGACAGAGTACCTCAGAAGGCCGAAACATTAGAAATAATAAATGGTAACATAGTTGGGGTTGGTGGCATTACAGAAGGATATGCAAGACCTGTAGTAGATGTTAATATCACGGTGTCAAATTATGATCCTAACTTAGAAATTGGACATGTAGATCCTGATCCATTACGTATAATAGATGCCGGTTCTAATACTAAAAAGGCCTCACACGCAAGAGATATTACAGTAAAAGTAGGAGGTATTGCAAAAACAGGGGACACCCTTAGATTTATAACTGCTGATATCAGGGACTGGAATAATGCTTTAAGAGTTTACACCTATGTGGTTGAGCCGGCATATAATAATAACACTTTAGGTGCATTACGAAGAATGGCATCTGGGTATATGCCGGGGGTAGGAGTTATCGCTTTTAATGAACATGATTATTATGTAATTACATGGGTTGATTTTCAATATTATGACATTAAATCTGCTGTAGTAGAATTATCTAGTGTAGGAACTGGTCAGTTCAGTTCAATTCACGCTCTGAAGTTAAACTCAGCTTATCAGGCAGCACTTCAATATTACGATAGGTATGGCAGGACATTTCCATTAATAACTGGGAACAATTTTATTTTTAAGACTAATTCGTATGCTCAAAGCAGAGGATTAACGCCTAGATTCTCATGGACGATAAATAATCCAGCTCCAGTAGGTGCTGTTAGTTATCAATGGTTACTGTCAGAGAATACAACACACCAGAATACGCTATATATGGATTGCAAATACCTACGGGTAGATGGGAACTATTTAGTGGTGAGTTTAAATCCTTTGAAGATTTTCAACAAGAGAAACAGCTCGTCAATCTTAAATTATCAGTATAGTGCCGGAGATAGAGCTACCTTCAATTATTATGATAATGCTGGTACAAAAGTATGGTTTGATAATCCATACATAGATGTTCAGGTAGTTGGATTTGAGATCGTAACTGATACTTCAACTACCCCTGTAACTGAAAAATATGAATTAAAGATGAGACTTAATTCTTCTTTAGATTTAGCTGCTATTGATGGTAAAAATGTTTATATAGAAATTTACACTCCTAAAAAACGTGTTGTAGTTAGCGGAACAACCACAACATATTTAACAAATTTATTTTATGAAGTGGGGGAACAGTTTAATATTGTTAATGGGGTTCACGAGGTTACTACATCTAACATAACAGATGGTGATGTATATTTCAAGACACGTGATTTAGTGAGTGCTGTTGACGAAACTACTTACAATACATACTTAGCTGAGGATTTTAATTTTAGTGACTTATACGAGAGCAAATACACTTCATATGGAAGGGGATTTTTGTACAATGACAGAGACGGTATTAAAATAAGGAAAGCATCTATACGTTATTCCGGTCAATTTGTAATTGATTCAAGAGTAAATATGTTGAATAGGTTTTACTCAGATCGATTATTTGGAGAGGGTGATGGAGAAACGTCAAGTAATTATGGTTGGATACGAAAATTAAGACAACGCGGTAATTACATAGTTTGCATACAAGATGTAAATGTTTGTCATATCCCCGTATTCAGTACGATCGTTGAAGATCAGTCTTCACAAAATCAAGCCTTCTTATCAGATAAATTATTAAACAAGGTAAGATATGGTGTAGCTGGTAATTATGGCTGTGGAAATGCTTTTGAGTGTTACTGTGAGTCGCCCAATGGAACAATATACTTTGTAGATGCTAATAACTCAGTTCCTCTGAGGGAGGGATATGATGGTCTACGCGACATCTCTATGAAGATGAGTAAGTTCTTTAAAAAGACTATTCACAAGAATAAGGAGGATGGGAGAGACATTATAGCATATTGGGACAATTATACTCGTCAGGCTGTATTTTCAACTCAGGTGCTTGCAGATGGGGTCACTAAGGTAATAATTGATAGTGCATCATTTATATTGGATGATCCTTATGTTATATCTCAATCGGATGTCACTATCGTTACACCACCAGCGAAGGGGACTGTTGTATTAGTAGGAGGCAATTGGATATATACGCCAAATCATGATCAAACAGGGACAGATTCATTCTCATTCAGTTTTGTGGTTGATGGTAACACAATAACTAAAAATCAATGTGGTTTTATTACTCCGGGGGTTACTACCATTAATCCTTTCATATTCGTAGATCTGGTAGATCAAGAATTAAGTACTTTACTAGTTTCTAATATTGTACTTATTACCGGGAACAATATTGGTGTTCCAATTAGCATCACAGGAGGTGAATATCAAATCAATGGTGGTTCTTGGACTTCATTTGCTGGTACTGTGTTCAATGGTGATACAGTAACAGTAAGACAAACAAGCTCAGCTTCAAATTCAACAACTACACATGCTGTATTAACCGTTAGTTCGTATAGTGATAGTTTTGATGTGACAACCAAATCAGATATTGTGCCAGATCCATTTACATTTACTCCAGTTACTAATGCTACTCTAAGTACTTTGTATGCATCTAATACTATAACTGTATCAGGTATTGATGCACCGTCTCCTATTTCAATAGTTGATGGCTCATATCAAATCAACGGAGGTACTTGGGGAACTACATCTGGTGTAATCAGTAATGGAAATACTGTAGCTGTGAGAAGGATTTCATCTCCTTCAAATAACACATTAGTATCTACTACTTTGACTATTGGCGGAGTATCAGGTACGTTTAATATTACAACTGTAAATTCTGTTGGGAATCAATTGAGATCTCAAGAGTTTAGAAGAAACGATTGCCCTACTGGATCTACTGGTACTCTTGTCACTTATACGGTTAATCCTGATACATATTTTGCTGCTGACCAAGCTTCAGCAAATGCACTAGCAGATGCTGATATAGCAGCTAATGGCCAAGCTTATGCTAATGATCCAAGTAGAGGTTTCTGTATTGTAGATTCTGTAAGTAGTATTATCGTTGTAGACTTGCAAACTGATACAACTTTGGATGTCTGTGGGTATATTAATACTGTTGGCATATCTCAATCTAATAATATAGCAGCTAGGAATGGTCTTAACTTTTATGAGTTAACAGATCCTGCATCTCAAGCATTCATACTAGCTTCAGATAACATGACTGCTGCTACAACTCGCAGATTTGAGTTCAATGTTGGAAAGTTAATAGGGATGTATCCAGATGCAACTGCAATCCCTAAATTTAAGTTTGAGATCAGAGGAAGGAAGTTTTCAGCAGGGTTGGTATCGGCATATTATACGCTTAAATTCCCTAATCAGAAGATGATAATGCAAGGATCACCGGGGTCATATGTACCTTCAATTGATCCTCCGGGTGGCCCTGCTTTAGTGCATTTTTCAAGTAATGTTGTTGGAGGTGGAGACGGGTCTATCGGTATAGGAATAGGATCAGTAATTGTTATTGTTACTTATGATAGAGCGACTAATGCTGTTTCACTAACTACATTTTAAATTATAGAATATGAGTTTTAATACACTACAAAATACACCAATCATATTGGATCTAGCTCAACAGGCTAGGTCTAATGGATGGAGTATTGTATCAGGGGTTGCCATACATGAATCGTGTAATGCTGGTTATATTGAATTACGACCTAATGTCTTGGCCGTAGAAACAGGCAAGAGTTATACTGTGAGTTATCAAGTCGCGAATAGGACTAGTGGTATGATTAAGTTATCAATTGGAAATACTTTAGGTAATGTTGAAACTACCAATGGCAATAAGACGGAAACGTTAGTTGCTACAGGTTTAAATCCAAAGATAAGATTCTACTCAGATGGGAATTTAAATCTTAAAACATTTGATGTAAGGACTAATACAGAAGCTACAACAACAAATCAGACCAATACGATTGTATTTAGTGAAATTACGAACAAATACACTACGTTCTTATCTTTTACATCTGATTATGGATTTAGCTTGTTTAAAGATTTATTCACATTTAAATCGGGTAGATTATATAAACACAATCAGGATAGTTCAACTAGGGACATGGTTTATGGTGTTCAATATGATTCTATATTTAAATTTATCGCAAATGCTAATGTAGGTCAGGTAAAGACGTTTGAGAGTTTATCTTATGAATCTAATAATCTACTGATTACTACAACAGATGGGATTGTTACTTCTTTAGGTCAAATATCTGAATTAATTGCTGATGACTTTCTTCGTGAGACATTGATTGATGGAGCTACAGAGATCAGGATTTATGATATCGAGGGTATTTTTGCAACATCATTTATGAGAGATAAAAATGATGATATCGTGAATGGGAATCCATTAAAGGGGACTTATATTACAGTTGAATTAATTACTACAAATAATAAAATATTGAAACTTAGGAATGTGATGGTAAATAGTGTTCCAAGTCCAATAGGGGTGAGATAAAATAAAAGAGATATATTTGTTTATTAAATTAAATATTATGGCATTTGGATTAGCATTAGCCGGATTAGGCGCACTTGGGAAGCTGGGTACTGGAATATTCCAAGGGATTAAAGCAAATAGCTTAGATAAGGCTAGTATTAGGCCTCAGCAAGTTGTTCAGAACGAATATTATCAAAACGTAAATGATGCTGATCAGATGGCGCGTAGAGGCCTTCCACAAGAGCAATATAACTTGGCTCAACAAAACCTTCAGCGTAATCAGGCATCTAGTTTAAACGCATTATCAAGAAGTTCTAATCCGGGTGCTGGATTAGCTGGTATGCTGAGGGCAAGTAATGATGCATCTTTAGGATTAGATGTACAGAATGCTCAGGCAAGGCAACAAGGGATCAAATATCTTGCACAACAAAGAGGTGCGTTAGCCCAACAAAAAAATAATGCTTTTGATTGGAATAACAAGTCTAAGTATTTGGCTGAACAAGCGCGTATACAAGCTTTACGTGGAGCCGGGGCACAGAATATGACAGGGGCATTTGGAGATGTTGCACAAGCTGGAATGTTAAGTCAAATGGGAGGTGGTAGTTCGACTGGTGGTGCAAATATGTTATCTCAATTGGGAAACACTCCTTCGGTAGCTGGTAATTATAGTGGATCAATGGGACTTCAAAGATATTAATCATGGCAATAGATACTACGGAGGCAAATTTATACGGTACGGGGAAAGGTGAGGCATTTGTATGGGGTCAAAATAGGGCACTTGGGATGCTTCAACAACAATACCAACAGGATCAATTACGTAGGCAGAAAGAAGATGCTGAGATAGCTGATCAGGTAGGTAAGATTAATTATGATGCAGCTCGTCAAGAGGATTTACCTGAACTGATGAAACGTTATTCAGACATTAAGAATACATTTTCTAAATATAGAGGCACTCAGGATGCAATGGATAGAATTAGACTTCAGGCTGATATGAATCAAAAGAAAGCTGATTTTAGTCGAGCTGTAAATTTATCCAAACAAGCCGGCCAACAATTAGGTGAACTGGGTAAATTAAGGTTAAGTAAGCCTGATGAGATATCTGATAATTTTGGCACAAATTATAAAAATTTGGCTGGTCTATCTGTTTTTGATCCACGTTTTAAAGAGTTGGCTGATCAAACTTCAAATACTGCTTTGGCTCCTAAGTTAGATGAAATAGGTATTGCTAAGAAGATTGCAGATGCTTCAGTAAATGTTCTGCCTCAAGGTCAGGTCAAGGTTCAAAATTTACCTGATGGTGGCAAGTCATATTATACGGAGAAAGGTAAAGAACTTAGTTTAGATGCTATCAAACAAAATGCTATAGCAGAAGCTCAGAGTAATAGACCACTTCAGAGATATTTAGCTAAGACATTTCCGGGTAAAACTATGGCCGAATCCATAGATCAATATTCTCAAGGGATATATGATGGGATGAAAGGTAAATACAATCAGAGAGAACGTGTTGGGGCTTCTGTTATTAAACCTGATAATTGGAAAGAAAAAGCAAACTATCAAGATGCATTAATCAGAGCTAGAAAAGAAGATGGTGTTACTGGATCTAATAAAAATCAGAATACATTTTGGCAAGAAGTGACTAACAGGGTTATTGATAATGAGCCGGGATCTGGGGAATTTATTACGGATGCAATTAAAGCAAACGTAGCAAAGAATAATCAAAGTTTAAGTGGTAGGATAAAGGTAGAAGACGATAGAAACAAAGGAGTTAGGGTTATAACAATACCAGCGATCACTAGACAAAGGGTAAAAGTAATTCCCGGTAAGGAAACGCAGACTTCAGTAGAGAATGTTAAGCCAGAGCAAAAGTTTATTATTGATCCAAATGATCGTGCTGGATCAGCTAGAAAGATTACAGACATGATAAACATATACACAGCAGAGAAAGAGCCTTACAGGAAGCAATTCACGGAATCAGGTAAAGGTAAAGTATCAACTGGTAAGGGAGCTGAAGGGCTAAGAGGAACCCCGCCACAATCAACAGGAAAAAGAATTATTAAAGGATTTTAATTATGCCAGATAACGACAAAGTAAAACTACTGTATGATGCAGTTTCTCAGAACTATGATGTAGGTAGTTATGATGACTTTAATAAAAAACTTCAAGATCCAACTAAAAGGAAAGCTTTTTATGATGGGGTAGGGAAGGAATATAACCTTGGAGATTACTCTACTTTTGAAACAAAGGTTGGAGGAAAAAAAAAATCTAGAAGTGCCAACTGGTGGATCAGCTTCAAAAAATGGGTATCAGAATTTCCAGTATACCAAACCTAATTCTTTATTAAAGCAAGATACATCTTCATTTGATTTTAGTAAGTCTGAAAAACCTAAATCAAGTGGAGATGATGGATTTAGACAGGCTTCTATTGCTCCTGTCAAGCAACAACCTCAACAGATAGATATCAACGATCAAGTTGACTATGGTAATCGTACTGCAAAGAAACAAGCCGAAATAGAGGCCGGTGCAAGCTACAAGAACTTAATTCCACATATGCTTCAAGAAATACCTAAAAGTGTCTACAAAACACTAGGGGATGCATTGAAGACAGATATAAACAAACTAACTACAAGTGGCAAGTCAAAAGATGAGATTCCAGATACTAAAAGCAGTTTGGCCAAACAGTATTTGACTAAAGTTTTCGGGCTTGATAAGGATGTAAATGCTTCAGATGTTTTAGAAACTATAAATCCAACAACTGCATTTAATCATCTTGTCGAAAAGGTTACTCAATCTTCCATTCCTAAAGAATCAAAAGAACATGCTATAAAAGAGCTTGGTAAAGCTTCTCAATGGTTGGAGGGTAGAACTCAAATGATGAATGAGTATCAAAAGAACAATCCTGTACCTGATAATTTAGTAACTTCAACAGCTAAGGGAATAGCCGGTATGTTGCCAGATTTGACATTAGCTGGACTAGGTGGTGCTGGTAAAGAGGCTACAGTTGGAAAGTATGTTTCTGAATTGACTCAAAAGGCTCCTCAAGTTATCGCTAAGTACGCTCCTAAAGCTGCTGAGTTATTAGAAAGATCTCTTACTGCTCCATTCACTAAGGTCATGGCAGCTAAGGGTGCTGTAGAGGGTGGTGCTGAGAATAAAGAGAATCCAACATTAGGTTTTGTAGAAGGAGGATTAAAAGGGGCTGGTGAAGGAGTTTACATGCACATACTTGGGGAAGGAGCTAGTAAAGCTGCTCCTTACATTTCTTCTTTGATTGGTAAATCTGGTGCAACGAGTGAAATATCTACAGCCATAGCGAATCCTTTATCCAATGCGGGAGTGTTTATGGCCGGGAAGACAGCGCGAACTTTAGCTACTGAAGGAAGATTGCCTACACAAGAAGAATTAGCTCATGAAGGAGCTATGGGGCTTGGATTCAGCTTACTTCATGCGGGGAGCTTATATCGAAACCATGCAGAGGCTAATAAGTTCTATGACTCAATTTTGAAGACTGATCCTAAAGTATCATTAGGCCGGGTTCTGAATGATAACATAGAAAATGTAAAAGAGAATTACAATCCTGATATTGATGTTAAAAAATTAGAAGAAGCAAGAGATGAGATTAAAGATGCTATCATCAAGAATCCTGACATGGAGAATAAAAAGGAGTTGGGGTTTGAAGCAATTAAAATTCAGAATCAGTTAGATGCTAAGAATGCTATTGATGGTATTGTATCTAGTAAAGATGGTATTGTCGATATGATCAATAAGCTTCCTGAACTAAGTGATGCTCAAAAGTCAGAGTATATCAAAAAGGTCGATGAGATACATCGAGAATTTGATCCGGTAGAGAAAACAAAAACTGAATTAGCAGATTATATTACACAGTCTGATGATATAGTCAAACAACATACTGATTATGCTAAACAAGCAACAGATCCAATTGCAAAGGTAGAATCAGAGATTTTAGCTAAAAAAACTCAAGAAGTAAGCGATAAGGCTAAAAAAGAACTCTCAAGGATCATTGAAGGGCAAATGATTCCAGAGGAAGTTAAACCAGAAAAACAAACAGAAAATGAAAAAACAACCAAAATTGGGGAGCGGGGAACGCTTCAAGGCAGTGGAAGCATCGGCGAAGAAATCAGGGGCGAAGAACCCAGAAGCAGTAGCAGCAGCGGGAATGAAGAAGTACGGAAAGGCGAAAATGGAGAAAATGGCGCAAGCGGGGAAAAAGCGAGTAGCCAAAGCGAAGAAGTAACTCCTAAACAAACAATACAAGAAGGTATTGGAGAAAAAGGGTTGCACACATACAACGGAGAGAAAGGAGAGTTAAAACTCGATGGTCAAACCGTTGTATTTGAAACAAAAAACAAAATATATGAATTAGGGAATAAAGATGAAATTTCAAACAAGGATATATCAGAATTAGGAGTTGAAAGAGACATCCCTTTTAAAATTAAAGTAAATACCGATAATAGTATTGAAATTGATGGTAAAAAATACTTTAATCCTAAGGCTGAAAAATCCATAAATTATGATGAAAATGGGGATGTAAAAAGTATTTCAGTTGAAGCTGAAAGTGGTCAAAAAAGGACTATTAGAGGTAATAAAGCCGAAGAAATAGCATATCAATATAAATTAAAACAATTAGAAGAAAATGGGACAGAAGAACAAATTGACAGAGCCATTAAACAAACAGAAAAAGTTATCCGAACTGAAGGAGAAGTTAAACCAACTGAATCCAAAGAAAAGATTAGAAATATTGAAAAATCTAAAATAGAATCAAATGAAAAAAATGACAATGAAGGAATGGGAGAAAAGCCCCATGGACAAGAAACAGGACAAAAAGGACAAGTTGAAGGAGGGATCGAAAAAGGAACAGGCAATCGACAAGAAGGATCTGGCAAAGTACAACAAGAAGGTAGCACCAAAGAAAAAGTAAAGGAGGAAGAAAATGCCATACAAAAGCAAATCACAGGAGAAGTTCTTCAACGTGAATCGGAAGAAGCTGGAAAGTCAGGGAGTGAACGTGAACGAGTGGAATCAGGAGAGCAAGGGAAAGAAACTGCCAAACAAAATAAAACCGAAGAAAAAGAATTAGCTGAGGATAGTTTAGAGAAGTTGTCTTCATATATCCCTAACGGTGGAGAGATTAAAAAGTACTTGAGTGGTGATACTATTGAGAAGTATGAAGGGTCAGCTCCTACAAATGAACAAGAGTATGTGAAACAGGAGTTGATGCCAGCATTACAACATGGTGTTAAGATAATCAATGCTGCCAAGGAAAAATATGGGGATGACTTTGTTGGGAAAACATTAGACTTTATCGAATCGAATAAAGGTGATATTGAAAGTAAAGCCTTAATGTATGTGAGTTTGGAGAATGAACTAGCAAAGCAAAAAATAGAAGATCCAAGCAGAGATTTAGAGATTTCTAAGTTACAGGACTTGGTGCGTTCAAAGTCTCAGGCTTATTTACGCAAGAATGCTATTGAGATTAATATGGGAAGGCTTCGTAAAATTGCTGAGGCTGGTTATGATGTTAATAAGGTTACATCTAACTTCTTCTCTTCAGAGCAATCAAGGAGTAAAAAAACAATTGAAAAATCTATTCAAGCAGATGGAGAGACAATCAATAAAGAAGCTGATTTTTTTAACAAACAATCTGGTGAATTTATCTCTGATGATTTGGAATCGGTTATTTCAAAAGGTGTAGATAAGCAGGTTAATGAAATTTATAAAAAATTACCTACGGCTAGAAGAGAAAGAGCAGATAAGGCTATAGCAGCTTTAGACAGGATTCAAAAGAAACTTAGAAGTCGTACTTATGATGCGAGTATAGGTGTTCCGGTAGCTATCATTGATGCTGGTATAACGACCATTAAGGCTGCTATTAAAGCCGGAGTAAACATTGCTGATGCAATTGAGCTAGGGATTGCCAAGATCAAAGAAAAGCATGGTAAATGGGCTAAGGAAGAGCAGTTCAGGAAAGATATGCTAGATGGATTCAAGGAGGAACAAATTGATACCAAAGAAGGATCTAAAGTTAAGATGAGAACTCCTGCTGAAAAATTAGCTGATGCTAAAGAAAGGATAAAATCTCGTATTGATGATATTAGGCAACAGATAATAGATAAAAAGAGGGAGACTGAATCTTTAGGTAAGAAAGTACGCCCAGATGTTGAATTGACTCGTTTACAAGCCGAAGAGAAAGCTATCTCAGAATTGAGAGACAAATACCTCCCTAAAGACACAAATCTATTTACGGATGAGAAGAAGCAGGAAACAGTTGCTAAGAAATTAATGGCTGATATTGAGTCAATCAATGACCAAATAAATAAGGGGGAAAAGAATGACCGGGAGCAAAAGAAAGATCCATATGAGAATGAGAAGATCAATAAATTAAGAGCTGAGAAGAAAGCTAGATTAGACTTATTGGAGCAAATAGATCCTACTCCTAAAGATTTTATTGAAAGTGCTTTAATCGATAAAGGTTTTGGTAGAGAGATCAAAATTAATGGTGAAGTAAGAGAGGTATTGGATTGGCGCAAATTAGCTGGGGAAGAAGGTAGTGTGGATAGGATTCAACGAAATGTAGAAGAGTCTTTAAAAAGTAAAGGATTTAGTGAAGGGGAGATATTAAGGATGCAAAATTCATTCGTGGAAGAATACAATAATCTTCGTGCCTCTGTTATTGAAAAATCATTGAAAGAAGTTGAATCTAGGAATACACCTAAAGAGGCCATTGATCTAAAGACAAGTGCTAAAAGGTTAGCTGAACTATATAATTATGGATTGTTTGAGAAAGAAAGTGACACTTACGACTATTTGATGAATAAATCTTTGGGAATGAGTGTAACTGGTCAGAAAACATTCTTTGAAGCTAAAGAGTTGGCTAAGGCACTCTCAGATTTATATAATCAAAAGCCACAAGGAGAAACTTTGAGTGAAATGGCTATCCAGCCGGCTGTGAATAATATCAATCATAAGATCACTCAATTGTTGAATAGGATTGCTTGGACTGAATCTAATTGGAAGTTTAAAGCTGCTACTGTGGCTAAAGAGTACATGGGGCTATCTCAACGTGCTTTATTAGCTTCGATGAAACAATTGGAAGAGAACGTTTTTAGTGGATATGTGGAACGCGCTTTTAATAAGCTTACTTATATGAAGGAAGGTTCGGATACGAAGGCCTTACAACAACAAAGAGCAGAAGCAGCTAGGAATATCATCAAAGATGTTACTTTAAATGCTGGTATGGATTATGGTAATGTGAATAGTCCTTTCTTGAGTAGAAGTATGACTGAAGATTTGATTAATGGAAAGTCTAAGAGTAAGGCTTATCATGCTGCATTTACTTATATGATGGGGCGTGTATATTTAGAGGGGGCAGATAGTATGCATAAAACTGTTCTTACTGAGAAGTTATTCGTAAGACAACTTATTAAGGTGCTAACAGATCCAAACAATCCTAGCCATTTTAAGGACAAGCAAGAGGCTATTAACTATGTGTCTGATAAACTAACAGGTCAGAGTTTTGAAGATGCTCTTACGTCAGCTAAAGAGGTCATTTCAAATGTTAATAAGAAAGCAGGGAAGACTGTATTGCCTGATAATAAAGAATCCGTTTATAGGTTAGCTCAAGGAATAGTTAAAGATGCTTTAGTGAAAGGCGAACGACTGACAACTAAAGAGGTTGAAGCTTCTTTTAATTCAGCCTATAAGGTTGCTGGATATGGCATGGGGCACGAAGCGAATAACCCTATATCAAGAGGCGTAGGAATGCTTAATTCACATGTAGAAGGAATGCTTAAGGAAGCCATTAAAGAGAAGAAATGGGATAGTGCTGCAAGGTTAACATTTGAGTCTATTATTACGAAGAATATTTTGAATCCATTTGTTGGAGGTGGAACGAATTGGGTTACGCTTACTCTTCAAAAAGCGGGAGTAGATTGGTATAGTGTATTTGCAGACAGGAACAATAAGCGCGACAATCCTATTGATGTGACTTCTGCCGAAGGGATTAAAAATTTAGAGAAGGCATTGACTTATGATGCTAAAGCTAAGAGCACACAAGGCCGTGTATTTATTGGGGCAGCAGCTGGGCTACTTACTTATGCTGCGTTGAAAGCATCTGGTCAAGAAGATAATATAAATAGCTGGTTAAAGAAAAACGAATGGGCTAAGAAATATTTTAATGTGATAAGTCCTCAAGCTCTTGTATTTTTGTTGTCAATGAAAGATAAGGAAATGGGTAAGTATTTCACCGGGTTACTGAATATCAAAACAGATAACTTTAGTGAAGGGAAGAAACTTACAGAAGGATCTTCATCATTGATAGAAGGATTGTCTGAGAATGATCAAGCTAAGAAAAATAAAGGTCTTGGAAAATTAGGGGATGTAATAGGGGGCAAGATGTCTTTACCTATATTGCCATATAAATTTACTAGAGATGTACAGAATATATATCGAGGTATTACAGGTCAAACACAAATTAAATCTGATTATAAAACTAGTGGATTCGCTAATGGGTTTTATAAGAATGGATTTGTAGATTTCTTAGGGTTACGTCCGGGAGCTTCGGTAGTCGCTCCGCCAACACAAAAAGAGATAGACAAGGCTATAGCAGATGCAATGAAAGAATTAAATAAAAAAAGATAAACCCTTTAAAAGAAATCAAAATGGCACTAATTAAAGTAAATTCATGGAGCGTATTATCTGCTCAAGGAGGTTTTCATTCATCTCCAAAAGATATATCGATTAATACCAATGAGATTATTGGGATAGAGACTCGGACGACTCCGTATCAGACTACTGGTGTCACTAATATTCTGTACAATTATCAGGACAACAATATGTCATCAACTATACTGGTAATTGTAACGGATAGTTTAGCGAGTCTTACAACTGCCGTAGGCACATCATTAATGGCTGTTACATCTTGGGATGATATTATTAATCAAAATGTTTTTGCAACAGCTACCTCAATTTTGTTGAATCCTAAATTTGTTAATGCAGTTAGAACGTTGACAAATCCTTTCAACACAACTGGGATAACTGACATTGTTTATAGCCTTAAAAATAATAATGACACCAAAAGGTACAGTTTAAGGGTTACTGAAACACTTGATGCAGTCGTTACTGCTGGTGCAGGAAGTGGTGGGGCTACAGTAACTTGGACTACTCTAACCGGTAAGCCAGCTACTTTCCCACCCCCAAATGCGACAACTTCAGTAAGAGGTGGTATTTTGCAAACTCCTGCACAAGTCAATTCAGTAGCTACGGATGTTGCTGGGTTAGTCACGGATTTCAATGCTCTTTTAACGAAACTAAGAACATCCGGGGTCATTACTCCTTAATCATTAGAAAGGCAGTCTTAACAGATTGCCTTTTTTTATTTGCAATACTTATCTTTGATTAAAAAAAAAGATATGTCACTATTCCCAAAGTATAATTTTAACGATCCGAATTTAGACTATTCGGCAGTTGAGACAACTGTAAAACAAATGTATGCCTCTATAAGATTTAATGGTGGTAGATGCTGTATCACAACTATTATTAGAGATGCATTAAGTGATGCAGATACATTTTTACAATGTATTGTTATAGATACATTTGATATCGTCAGGTATCAGGCAAGTGTTCAAAGTGCTTACGAAATTTTATATATTCTTACATAATGGCTTTTCCTCAGAATGTCTTGGACGACATGGTACGCGGAAAGCTGTACTTATCGAGCCTAAATGTTGATTTTATTTCAGAGTTGAGAAATGGATGTCAAATTACTGGGAGTACGGATATAATAGATCTAAAGCAAATATTAAGAGCATTAGACTTTAAAGTACAATTAAATGAATATGATAATGTGGCAATTGGACTTCATAAATGTTTAGTTGTAATTATAGGTAATTATGTGCCACAAATAGCACCAAAGGTAAATGCCGGAGTAGATAAGATAATTCAATTCCCAGCATCAACTACTTTTACTGCGGTTATTACTCCGGGAAGTGCATCTATTGTCTCTATTTTATGGACTCAGGTATTGGGAGGAAATACGGCTACATTGACTAACTCAAATACAGCCACTATAACGGTGTCAAATACAATTGTTAGTGATTATATGTTCAGAGTTGAAGTAACTGATTCTAACGGCTTAAAAGGCTTTGATACGGTTATACTATCGGTTGTAGCTTTGATTGGTTCTTCTGATGTGAGAACTTCAGCATTGTATAATACGGTTACTAATAGAGTGACAATAAATTCTGTTATTATACCTGAGTTAATTGGATGTGACCTCACCTATTTTGAAGCTCATAGAGGTGTTGGAACAGGATTAAAAGGATTACTGTCATCACCAACTGAAAATTCTGTACAGGTGAATACCACAACAGGTCAAGTAACATTCTTCCAAGACTTCACAAGCTTCCAAGAGGACTTATGGTTTGATTATAAAATGAATATTAATATATAATATATGGCAACTACACCACAGCCGAATAGCACCAATACGAATTTTGTAAATGGGCTAGAGTCTTCTAAATTCCTGAACATACCAAACTTGGCTATTCCAGATATTGCAGGATTGAAGCAGGGGGCATTAAACTATTTTACTAGTGTTTCCAAGTTGGCAACATGGAATGGTACGACTTGGGTTTATCTTCAGAGTGAGGCTAATGCAGATGGTAAATTTGTTCCATTGACTCGTAATTTTACAATCAATGGAGTTACTCATGACTTGAGTGTGGACAGAACATTCACTATACCAACTGTAACTGTAGATGCTGTCCCAACATTTGGGTCTTTAAATGCTGTCCAGTCAGGAGGAACTTATAATGCTTTACAAACAAAAGCTAACTTAAATGGGGGAAATACTTTTAATGGTTTTCAGAGTGTTAATGGGGGGATTTCAGCTATTGATATCAATGCTAGTAATACTCTTTCTATAAGTAAGTTTGGGCTTATTCAGGCATCTTTAAATTTATTTTCAAATGCTTCCTTTGTTAAAGGGGGGTTATTTGTAAATAGAGCTAATGGAGCTGGTGTTCATCAGGGTGGGGTTACAATTTTGCCTCAAGATGATTTAGTGGGGAATGTTACTTTATTTACGCCTAGGTTATCTGGTACGATAGCAAGATTAGAAGATATACCGGTTATTACAATTGATGCCAATCCTACAAGTGGATCTAGTAACGCGGTAAGCTCTGGTGGTGTATTTACAGCATTACAAGGGAAGCAGAATAACTTGTCACTTACTACAACTGGTACAAATGGAACAGCTACATTTGTAGGTTCCGTATTAAATATCCCTGTTGTAGATCTAAGTGGATATCAATTATTATCTCAAAAAGGAGTTGCAAATGGTTATGCGAGTTTGGGTATCGACGGAAGGGTTCCGGCTGCTCAGCTACCCGTAGGAGCGCAAGTATACAAAGGTACATGGAACGCATCTACAAATACGCCAACATTAGCTGATGGGACTGGAACTGCTGGATGGACTTATAGGGTTGTTGTCGGTGGTACTCAAAATTTAGGATCAGGCAGTATTACATTCGTAGCAGGAGATGATGTGATATATAATGGTACTGTATGGCAACGTAATCCGGCTTCCATGGCTGTATCTAGTGTGAATGGGATGACTGGTGCAGTTGTCTTAAATCTAAGCATATATGAGTTGCTATCCAATAAACAATCTGATTTAACACCAAGTACAACTAAGTATCCGACTGCTAATGCTGTGAATACTGGTCTTGGATTGAAAGCGAATTTAAATGGCGGTAATACCTTTACTGGTGGAGACCAATTAATTCCGTCAGATTCGATTAAGGCTAATGGAGTGTATTTCAATTATAATAGCTTAGATTATATAGGGTTAACTACGATAGTAACTAGAGGGGGAGGATATTTACAGGAAAGCGGGGGTATTCAGATTTATTCACGTTTAATAACTGATAGAACTATTTTTAAAAAAGCCACAATTGCTTCTAGTTGTGATCAAACCTCTGACATTGGCTTGTTTTTGCCTACTTTAAGTGGAACTTTAGCGCGAATAGAAGATATTCCAAATCTAAGTGGCTATGCTGTTTTAGCTAACAACAATACATTTACCGCGCAGAATACTTTCACGGGAGGAATGATAACAAATCAATTCTCTTATCGTGGCGTTTCGAATGCAAGAGAATATATAAATATGACTACAGTCGTATCTAGCTCAACTTATGTTTCAGGTAAATTAAATTTAATTACTGATAGGGTTGATGGGACTGGATCTAGATATACAACTGATATAACTCAATCTGTCACTATAGGTTCTAATGTAAGCTTAAGGTTACCTAATTCAAGTGGCACCTTAGCCTTGTTAACAGACATCCCTTCGTTGGCTGGATACGAACTATTATCTAATAAGCAGAATAGTTTAGCTACTGATGTTACTAATACTAAATATCCTACAGTTAGTTCTGTTAATTTAAGGGCGCCATTTGTTACCCCGGAAGAGTATGGAGCTGTGGGGAATGGTACGACAGATGATAAAACAGCTCTTCAGAATGCGATTAATACAGGTCTTCCTGTTCGGTTAGCAAGGAAAAAATATTACATCAGTGGCAGTATAACCATTCCCGGAGGGACAAACATAACCGGAGCGGGAGCTGGTGGCGCGTCAAATATTTACATTAATTCTAATAACCCTATTTTTATTATTGCAGGACATGATATAATCATAGATAAAGTTTCATTTACTGGGTCGGACTTAACGCCTAGTTCTACTCCCACTTATCCCAATCAAAACGGGATAAGTGTTCTTGGATCGAGTAGCCTCTTAAATGATTGGCACAGGATAGTAATTAACAATTGTTCTTTTTATGGCCTTAATGGGGCAGGAATTTATATTGGATATAATGGTACTTGGACAGAATTCGATGGTGTACAAATAGCAAATAGCTATGCCAAAAAATGTACATATGGCTTTTTTTGTGATGTGCGCGGAGAATATAATACATTTACTGGATGTAAATCATATGCGTGTTATATGGGATTTAGAGATGCTGGGGGTAATAATATATTTAGTAGTGGCTTATTATCCGGTAACAGTATCGGAGCATATCTTACAGGAGGGGAGAACAATGCTCATTCTATAATTGGGAACACATTAATTAATCATAATTCTATTTATGGTGTACAGACATCGGGTGTTACTTTAGGGTGGAACTTAACGAGCTGTGAAATATATTCAAATGACATATACATTGACACTTCAATTGGAATAAAATTCACTGTTTGTGATATATCAGTGCCTAATATTTACTTTAAGAATTCTAGTAGTATAGAGTTGATAGACATTAAATTTACCACTACTCCTAATATTTATCTTAGTTGGAATGGCACTGATAATACAGGAACACCAAGTGATGTTGTATTTTTTAATCCTAAGTTTTGGGCTAGTTTGCCGGGAGGAATTATCTATAATCAACTTATTAACGGATTAACGATTTCAAGTGGATCACTTAGTCTTCCAAGTGGTAATATATCAATGAATGGTGGAATATCAATGAACGGTAATACCGGAACAACTATTCAAATGATGGCTAATGGAAGTAGTGCTGTTTTGATGTCTCCTACTTATAACATCATAGGCTCAGGAAATGTTGCTGATTTTAACACTTACATCTATGGTAATAATCCCTATGCAATCTGGACAAATGGTGTTAAAAGATTTCATGTTGATGGAGGTGGAAATGTAGGTATAGGAACAAATAGT
Organism: uncultured Clostridium sp.; assembly: GCF_937920395.1. GTDB lineage: Bacteria > Bacillota > Clostridia > Clostridiales > Clostridiaceae > Clostridium_AD. Next base: position 39,868 of record NZ_CALEVF010000296.1, read on the forward strand.
CCGCAACAGAGTTTTGTTGTATCAAGTAACGGAGGTACTGGAATTGAGTTTGCAATAAATCAATTATCAGGCTTGAATATAATTCAAAGCTATGATAGATCTGCATCAGTATATAAAGATTTAGAGTTAGTAGGAAGTAATGTCAATGTGCCAACCCCTGTGAATTCTAAGAATGCTACAACTAAGGCTTATGTAGATGGAAAAACAGAATCTGGGGTATATACACCTACTGTGACTATATCGAGCGGTGCTTCTACAGCTACAGCAAATACACATCATTATTCTAGAGTAGAAAATCAGGTTACTGTTACAGGATCTCAAAATATAACTACATCTTCTGCTATTACTGTAGATTTATTAATCACGTTGCCTATTGCATCCTCATTCACTAGTACATATGATTTAGTAGGTTCTGGAACTATGAATGTACCTTTTAACACTATTTCAGGTAATTTAAGAGTAGTAGGAAATCTTGGGTCACCTAGAAAAGCTGATATTCTATTTCAGGGTGCTAATGGAAGTTTTACCATATTCTACACGTTCATGTATACAGTAGTATAGCGTTATAATAATAAATAGTTTTTACCTTTATTGGATCAAACACGAAATAATATGAGAAATTACAACATGCCAGACCCGCCAGTAGAGCGACCGAATGTACCACCATTAGCTGAACCAGAAGAGTAAAGCTTATGAAAAAGAATTGGATTGTCATTTCTTTAGCACTATACTATATCAGTATAGTGCTTTTCATCCTACAGGACAGTAGTCCTTTTTGGACGGCCTATTATTGGATCATACATGCTTATTTAGTTATAATGTGTCTATCGTTTAACTTCAAGGTTATAAAAACTCAATTAGAGTTATCAGTTATATTTTTTACCCTATTATTCAGAGGATCTTTATTAGCGTGGTATGTGTTTAAACTAGGCTTGAAAATTGATGCAACTTTATCTGTAAATAATTGGGTATTTTGGACATCACTAGGTTTATCCGGGATATCAGCTTTGATGTATTATAAATATAGAAAATCAATATCATGGAAGATCATAAAGAGATAAGTTATATGAGACCAGCATTTTCAGCTTTCGCTATAGCCCTATTGTTCTCTGCCTTTATACAGTCGTGTGGAGCATCAAGAGCCGGAATAAGCAATCAGCTTGCAATAGCAGATGTAAGTGGGGTAGTTGTAGTCAAGGATACGGAGACTCCCTCTACAGAGCTTAAAAAGTATCTTAATGTAGAGCAGGGGTATGTTCCTAAAGATAGTTCTATTACGATAGCTAAAATAACACCTCGTTTGGATACTATAATCACTAGGCCTGTTGTTTTGGATCCTTACAACATCAGTCTAAATAACCAGAGAAAGATCATAGATTTGCTGATCAATAAAGACAATGAGGTAAAGCATTTAAGAAAGCAGGTTGATAAGTTGTCTGCTAAGACTACTGTCACGACTAACCAGAAGAACGATGCATTAAGTATGGAAACTGTTTGGGGAATGGGGCAATATATTTTGGGATTTGGTGGGATTGTAATTGTTCTCATGATTATTCAAATTGTAATCTTATTGAAGAAGCATAAAGCAATATTACATAGTTACATCCAAACCATTTGATCCTTACACTACCATGGAAGAAGTAAATGAAAAATTAAAGCCACCTGTAACGCTAAGGGAGGTAGTAACAGATTGGGCTATAAATTCCTTCTTCGGTTTTTATATGGTTTATTGGTGGCTTGGAACAGAGTCTAGTAAATTGGATATCACTACAGCATTTGGGATTAAATTCTTTGCAATAACCAAAGCTATGATTTTGTTGATCTCAATGGGATGTGCAATATTAGGTGGCTACCGGTTATTCAAGATCCTGATCAGGTTAAAGAAATCAGTTAAGTTCATAGATATTGGAGATGATGTCGGAAAGATTAGCTAAATGCTTTAACAAGTGTTATTGAGCTGTGTATTAGGTTACATGGCTTTTTTTTATGCAGAATAGTTACCTTTGAATAAACTAAAGCAAAATTATCATGGCAATTTTTAAACCAGAAGTCCTTAAATCAATTAGAGCAATAGAAGGCGGTTGGGTAAACGATCCTGATGACAGCGGTCAAGAAACATTTTTGGGTATTGCAAGAGCTAAAGATCCGAATCCTGCTGTATGGGCTATTGTGGATGATATCAAGAAGCGTAATCCTATATTCACTAAACAGGCTCAGGACGGAAATCCAAAGAACCTGAATAGTCTTTTATATGCGAACAAAGAATTAAATGACTTAATTGATAATATATATCAAAGGTCTTATTGGGATGTAAATAGATTAGGTGAAATTAACGATCAACAATTAGCTGCTAATGTCTGTGATTGTGGAGTTAACTGTGGCACTAAGACTTCTGCAATAATGCTTCAAAAGGCCTACAACTTAACAACAGATAAAGGTAAGATATCAGAAGACGGTGCAATAGGTGGTAAGACGTTGGGTGCTATTAATGATTCAGATGCTGAAGTCATTTATAATAAGTATAATGAATTAAGAGTTGCTTATTATGAGAACATTATTGCAAGAAAGCCTTCTCAAGCGAAGTTTCGTAAATCTTGGATGAGTCGAGTTAAACCTTATGTAAATTGATATGGAGAAGCAAACTAATAACCCTGTAGGGTGGATGATATTGGGATACATTGCGCTAATGATTGCAATAATACTTATAGTGTTAATGAGTGGATGTGGCGCAAGGAAGGTTGAAACGTCTATTAACAAGACGACTGATAAGTATTCTGATAAGATGACTAGTGAAGGAGTAGTAAGCAAAACTAATAGTTCTGTGGACAGCTCTTCATTGGTATCAAAGATTAATAAAGGGGATGAGTCAAAGGAAAGCCGGGTGACTGAACTATTCAATGAGAATGGAACGCTAAAACAGCGCATTACAGAGCTTTTAAATCGTAAGTCGTTTGATACTTCACAATTCGTACAAAAGTCTGTCAAAACTCTTTATATCAATACAGATTCGACGTTTAACAATACGCATTACATTACAAGAGATATTAACCATTACATTAAGGACAAGAAAAGTGATGCTAACAACAACTCTTTATATCTTATGCTGTTTGGTTTGGGAGTCTTTGCTATTGTTGCGGTATTCGTTTACAGATATGTTACCAGAGTTAAAGTACCTAAAGCTGAATAATATGCCAGATGATAAAAACCCCAAGATAGTAACCAAAGGTGCAAGTCCAATGGTTAGTGATTTGCTCCCTGAAATTAGGAGTCAATTCCAATTTGTTAAGGATTATGCTAGTTCGCCAAAGTATAAAGAACGCTTGAGTAAAATGGTGAATGCTGAACGTAATTTACAGCAACCTTTATCTGCACAACCGTTTGTTAATGAAGTGATGTCCGGATCCAGAACAGATGCGCCTACTGATGTTGTGGTTAGTGACATCATGAATAACAACGGTCAGAGATTGAATGCTCTTAGTCAGGGTAAAATTAGTATTAGTGATACTGATTTAGGAAGGAATACAGCTGGGGGATATGATAGTTCTTATAAAGATGTAAGGCTGAATGAAGACCTTACAAGAGCTAATCCAACTGTGCCGGCTCATGAGTTCTCACATGCTATCAATAATGGCCAACAACCTTATTCACCAGCATTTGACGAGAAGTATTTGAAGAAGATATTTATTCCACCTACGAATAGCAGGTTTGAGGGGGAGGTTCAGAAGCCAACAGAAGTGAAGGCTCGTTTAGATGCGATTAGATATTTAGGCGCGAAGAAAGGAATATTTGATGCCGGTAAGACTGACTTCACTCCCCAAGATTTTAGGAAGTTAATGAAGGATAAAGAAATTAGTAATGATTACAACTTCAAACAGATATTAGACCAATTGCCAAAGGATAGGCAGGAGAAAGGTTTTGTTTGGTTGATGAATGAAATTGCTAGTAATAACCAGCCGAGCGCCAATGAGGATTTGGTGTAAATGTAAAAGCCCTATGACAAATCGCATAGGGCTTATTTGTTTTAGCTTACTTTATCGGGGACTTCAAGAAAGTCAAATAGTTCATTTCTTAGTTCATCAATACCCATTGTAGTAGCAGTACTATGACCATAAGCCGGATGACCTAAATTCTGAGTGGCCTGTAAAAGTTTAGATTCTGTTTCTTTTAAAATGTCCAACAATTCTTCTCTTGTTAGTTTTTCTGAATTTTCACTCTTCGCCATTACTTTTTGTTTTTAAGATCCGTTATTTCATTCCTTGCTTCTTGAGCTAAAAATTTAATACTCTGTAGGCCTTTTCTGAGACGACTACCTGCTGCTGAATTACCAGCCCCATAGAATTTGTTTGCATCAGTCTCTAAGTCTGCTACAAGTGCTTTAATTGATTCGAATTTGTTCATGTTGTTTTTAAATTAGATTGTTTATTTCTGTTTGTTAATACTTTATTGTCTTCCCGGAGATCATTGATTAATAGTTCAAGTGCTTTAATTTGAGACTTTTTGATTTCAAGTTCCCTGAGTAGGTTTACTGAAGGGCAGATCTTTAATGCTTTAGTGAATAGCATCAAGCACATGTCGAACCCTTTTTTATTCTCATCATAATCAGGGAGACGTTCTGAAACTAAAGTAAGTCGTCTGTGAAGTTGAATGATATTTATTTCGTTGATGTCTGACATTGTTCTTCGATTTTAGTTATACACTCGTCATTACAAATTTCAGTATCAGGGAAGCCGGGCACTTTCATTAATGCAGTATACCTTATCCCTCTACTAGTTGCGTATGATTCAACAAGAGTTTCATCTTCTATCCAGTAGTGTAAGTGTGCTTCATGGCGGGGAAGGCGCATGTATTCTCTTCTTCTTTTGAGGCCTTTCCTGATCTCCATAATGATATGATATAATGCAAACAGGCCAACACATATTGATACTATAATTAATTCTCTGAGGGGGATGTAGTAAGGAGCCATTGTTTCTTCTTTTTAGTTTGATATTCTTTCCAGCTCATATATATAACTACTAAGCTGGACTTAGTTTTGTAGGTATACATGCTATTCATCTTGAATCTTATCTTTTAAAGTGTTAACTTTTAAGTTGATGATACGTTGTATTTCAATCTGATTAAATACTAATCTCATTTGAGTCATCATAATGAATACATCGGCCATTTCCTCTTCAACATTGTGTTGTCTCCCTCTTTTGTATTTGCAAAGAGCTTGGATCAATTCGGAACATTCCTCGATACACATATCAATTTGGTTATTGACACCGTTCTTAACCAATGTCTCTTTAAGAATTAGCTCTTGTTTTAGACTAAGATTCATATTATTCAAATATTTGTTCAATCCTGAAGTTAAGGTGATCTTCTACTGTGGAATAAATCTCTTGCCATTTCTCAATCTCATCATCTATGCAAGATTCAAGAGAGATAGCCAGTAGCATTTGTGCTTGGTCTTGTATGGCCTTTATGTCGGCTATGGACAGCGAACTTAATTTATCAAGTATCTTATCCATTTGTGAAGGTTCAGTAGCTTGTGTAGCTTTATTTTCGATCTTGTCGAATTCAAATTTTATTCCCATGATTTTTAAGGTTAAGCACCCTACCGGATGATAGAGTGCTGGTGAATAATTTAGTTACATCAGAAGGGGAGGTCACTTTCTGGTTCAATTACTGGTGCTGATGCTTCCTCTCTTCCAGCCCATGCAATTGCATTACCAATAATAGGTATAGCTTTCTTTTGTTCCTCTGTCAATGAAGAAAATTCTTCTTTGCTATACTGTTGTTTTACAATGTGAGTGTCAAGACTACCTGCTATTCGTTTAGCTGGATCAGTAGGCCAAGCATTAAGATCTAAATATACTCCACCTTTATCACCTTTAAACAGCCTGTTTAATTCAATAGGTATGATCAAGCAATCTATCATATCACCTGCTTTATTCTTTTGTTTTTGAATGGCGCATTTTAGAACGGCCAAGTTCAATTTTACTGAGAAACTATCCATATTTATGTTATTATTTGTTTAATTGTTCTGCTATAAATTCTGTTGGGGGGTGTTCTTTGTCAAATGTCTCAAACGCATCCATCATGTCAGACATTTGTGCTGTGTCCATTGTGGAAAAGTATTTGAATACCCGGTGCATTTGTGTAGCGTGATCATATTTAGAATGCTCATAGTCCAATGATTTAACCATACTTGCCAAAGATAGGTGTACTTGTGTAATACTTTCTTTAATGCGCCTGATATGATTGTTGACAATAGGATTTTTGAAGCGTGCATCAACCAAATCTGATTGAACCTCTATATCTGCCACATCCATGAGTACAGCTATTGTTTGACAATGCCGTAATATTCGTTTAACTTTTTCTTCGTTCATATTCTTCTTGAGTTTTCAAAAATGATTCGTATGCTTCTTTAGATAACATAACCGGGTTAGGTTTCCCATTCGTCTCAATATATTTCTTAAATTCATCAATAATCCTATTCCTATCATTGTAAATTTGTTCCATTACTTTAAATGGACTTACACCGTCAGCAAGCCAAATCACAGCCATTTTAGCTAAAGGATCAGTTTGATGTTTTTCTCTAAATTCAGGAGAAAATATCTTTAATATTTCTTCATGTTTTATTTCATCTTGATATCTCATATCATTTATATTTTTCTATTAAAAGTTCCAATTCATAACGATCCCACTTGAAAGGTTTATTGTGTAATTCTTTAAGCTTTTTCATGCGTTCTAAGCCTATCTTTTCAAGTAGCCTTAGTTTGTATCCAATGAGGTGATTTGAGTCCATACGGTTGCATTGAACACACTCTCCATGATTATTATCTTCATTGAATCTTGTCATTGCAAATGTCTTCGGATAGAAATGGCCACAGTCCATTTCCTTATTGCTTTTATACTGACCGCAACTGATGCAAATGAAAGTCCTATCAGGAAGTGTATCCCTCTTTCTAATCCAAGCATTAAAGACCTTCTCTGCTTGTTGTAAAATAAATTTTAGTTGAATCTTACCAGTTTTAGTTTTAGGCCTTATAACGGTCAGTATAGTAGGTGCATTATTAAAGTGACCTTTCCCTATAGCTTGATCTAATTCTTCAGTTGGGGTTGTTTCTTTTGGTTGAGAATCGAAGCATTGTTTGCACATTTGTGGCCGATCTCTTGTCTTAGACTTCCAAATGACCTTCTGTTTCAAGCATACGCCACACTCCTTAGTCTTTCCCATCGTTATTTTTCAAGTATAAATTCATATTAAAACTGTTACGGATTATTTCCATTTCCTGATCAAGCCGTTCAATATAATATTCGTATATTCTATTGGCCACTGGTAAAGGTTTAAAATCAATATTAATAATGCTTATTCCTGTACCATAGTTCCCTAAAATGTCCTTATATACAAGTGGGTAAGCTTTACATTTGCTAATCCATTCTTTCATTGGGTTCCAGCCCATGAAGACTTTAAGTGGTGGAATTACGATATTCGTTTCTCCATAATTTACGTTTAAGATTTTGTTTTCTTGATTCTTCATGTGTTTTTTGTTTGAATAGTTGATCTTTAGATAAAAAGTCAGCTTTAGAAAGTAACCTCATATTTGAAGGAGATGAGAATCTTTTACGTTGTTGATATTTAAATCTAAGCCAATACAAATACTCTTTGAATTTAATAATTGTCATGATTTCAAATGTAATGCCTACCCACAGAATGGATTCCCGGTTAGGGGTAGGACTTGGTTATTTTAGTTGGTTAACTATTTCGTCCCTCAATTCTTCCGGTGGCTCTTCGTCTAATGAATGTCGAACGACTATACAATCTTCTTCAGATATAACTTCGAACCAAAATGGCATAAACATAAAATTCTTATTTGTTTTAGCATTGCTCACTATAGTACTGTTTGCTTTCAAGAAGTCAAATTCTTCTTTTTTGATTTTTTCTAAATAGCTACTCATGATTTATATTTCTATGATTATTCTAACAAACTCTTTTTCATTTGGATGTCTATACCGGCTCTCTCTGTCACGATAGCTTATAGCCTCAGCTATTGCTATATTTTGATCGAAAGGTTCCCCAAATCGTGAGGGCTGACCTTCTTCGAAGCCAGCAACATGTTTCCAGTTAGTGTGATCAATACTTCTTTCGAGTGTATATCTCTTAGCTCTTTGATGTGCCATTTTTAAAACGTTTAGAGTAAAATGATTCTGATTTGTCTGGTTTGCATATGTAAGACATATATGCATCCAATGTACAGGCTTTAATTCTTTCCTGCTGTTTGGCTATCTGCTTTGCGAGTTGGGCGGTCATTGGCCTGTCGTGAGGTCTGTATGTCATAGTACCTTATTCTGTTTCTAAAAATTTAATTATTTTTGTTTTTCCAGTCAGTTTTGAATGTTCTAATTCTAACTGAGCGGATTTCAACATTGCATTTGATGTAGCCACAAGAGTTTTGCCTTGCCCTACCTCGATAGTACCATCTTTTACTCCTATGAATACTTTTACTAACTCGTCTCTTAGTTCTTTTGCGTTTCTCATCTTATTGATCTTTTAAGTAATAATAAATATTTGTGTGCTTCTATCAGATATGGATGGGGCGTGAAGTCACGTATCGTTAAATTTGATTGGTGCTTATTTAAGCCTGATCTGATACATTGTAAAACCTCTCTAGTAGTTATATCTAATTCTTTATCCTGTATAGCTTCACATTCTTTGCATATATAATGTCTTTTATCTGGAAAAATTAAATAACCTTGAAATTCAATTACATGTTTGTCTTTTCCACATCCTAAACACTTCTTAGTTCCATTTTTGCCTTCTCGTCTATACCTAGCCTCTTTTTCTTTTGCTCTTACTTTTGGCTGTCTACAGTACTCAATATGGTAAGGCATTCTCTTTTTCCGTTGTTCACGGTATTTATCAGGATTTTCTGCGTAACTTTTCTTGAAGGCTTCTTTCTTTTTCTGTTTAATACGTTTTTGGTTATTTTTTCTATACTCATCATCATACTTAGCCTTTTCTGCTTTAAGTTGCTCATGAGTCTTATTTAGCCTCCTCCCTAACCCTGCACATATCTTCCCACAATATTGTGGGGCATCCCTTTTAATAGATTGATTGTAGTATGCCATATGCTTCTCATATTGTTTTTTGCATACAGGACAAACTAATGATATAGTGCTTTCAGCCATATTATCTATGTTTTGATTTGCAATAAGAAGCTATTAGCATCCCATCACAATCAGGGTGTAGAATTAATTTGGTATTTGGAAATAATCTATTGCCAACACTTTTAGATGCTGTCTTCAAGTCGTCTCCTGTTATGCCTACTGGAAGCAAAGCCTTTTGCCATGCTTTAGAGTCTTCAACTTGATATGGCAAGCCTAACGTCTCAAGTATAGTAATAGTTGCCTCAAAGCAGCGTATCGCACTCATAGAAGCATTGAATCGAGTAGAGTTAATCATTGGTCGTTCAATCATCACCATAGAGCCTTCTCCGACAAATTTAAACAGTTCTGCAAGTTCTAAAGGTTGTACACGATTGATCATCTTCTTGGCCTTCGTATAGTCCTGTTCTTTTTTAACCGGAGTAATAAAGAACTCATATGTGCCATCTTCGTATATGATTCCTACAGATCCGCTGACTCCATTGTCTATTCCAACAAAACTCCTTTGAACAGTAGTTTGAGTTCTTTCAGGAGTTGGGAAGTCTTTCTTGAATACTCTAGCCTTTTTTTCTTTTGGAATTGGTTCATCCAATTTGTTGAATAATTCAAGTCCATGATCTTTAATCCCGTTGCGTTCCTGAGCCTCTTTCATGCCTTGGGGCATTGAATCATAATTTATTTGAGGGCAATTACCCCTGATTTCAGTATCAAGTATAGAATGATCCTTAGTAGGTATTTTGTCGAACTGTTCTTTAACAATATCGATTCGATCTTGATAAGCTCCGGAATCAAAATATAAATCAACATCGTCATCTGTTGGAATTGGGTCATTCATTACTTCTTTGAAAAATTGTTCAGTAGAACGGCTGTTTTTGAGTTTAGCGTGTTCATCAGTGACATCTATTCCGTATTTATCCTTCAGATCTTCTGTAGTCAGTTTCTCTGAGTGATAACCAACTCCTTGTTCTTTAGCCTTCTCTTTATTTTCTAATATAATTTGTTCTTCAGAAGGGGGAGAGATAAAATCTATAGATACTTTTTGCTTATCAACCTGTCTCCGTTGCTTCTTGTCAAATTCGCTCATTGTTTTAAGCTCTTCAACGGTGGCTTCTCTTGCCTCAAGCATCTTGAAGTCTCGTAATGATAAATAGTCTGGTATAGCCTTTCTATATGCCTCATAGCGATCCAACTGAGATCCTTCTAATTCTTTTGCCGGCTCTGGTGTTGCCTCTGGAATAACCGGCTCTTCTTTTTTAAACTGTGAGGCGAATTTGCTGAATAAGTCCATATTACTTAATTTTTTCAATTACTTTAAGGAATCCAATAGCTATCAGAAAAGCCCATATCAAGGCAGGGAATATGTAACATCCCATAATATCTCCGACTGTTATTCTGTTAGCTCCTATTTTATGGATTAGAATACTAATGTAGTAGCCTGAAAAGCCACTTAATGTTACCCAAATTACAAGGGCTAATATAAATATGATGTTCTTTTTCATAATGCTAGTTATTAGAATGGGAATACAAAACTTACTACCCACAAGTGTTTATCAAATTCTGTTAGAATTACATATCTTCTTTTGAATATCGCTGTTGGCATTTTGCCGGATATGTAAACACACCTGCGACAAAACCAGTACCTTTTGAATAGTATCATAACTATATGATTGGATATTTTCCTTTTAATTGTTCAATTAACCTTTTTACTGTTGCTTTGGTGTAACCGACGGAAACCCAAGGTTCACGTTCAGATTCCAATTTTTCTCTCAAAGTTTCCAGATTGCCTAGTATTATTTCCACATCTTCCTTTTTTATTCCTTTTATTTTGCTCATAATTCTTGAGGTAAAGTGATAACACCACGTTTGATTAGTTCGAATAGGCAATCTCCACAGGCAACCACATCAGCAAGGGCTTCGTGATTTCCTTCAAATCCTTTATTAAATAAAATCTGATGTAACTCAACTAATGAAGCCCATTTAAAGCTCCCATATCTCCCCGGCAGCTGACAAAAATCAACTGAACTTAGCATGGTGCATATCCAAGTGTAGGCTTTCTTTTCAGGAGCCATTTTATAGCGTATTAGCTCTGCTCCAAGCACGTTCTTGTCAAATGCAGTATTATGACATACAATAACTGAACATGTGCTAAAATCGGCTAAAAATAGTCTGAATACTGATTCAATAGGAAATCCGTCTGTTTCACATCTTTCAGTAGACATGTTATTTTCAATAAAGAACTCTTCTACTGGAATAGTCCAACCATCAGGTTTAATTAAGGATTGGTTTTCTTTGATAAGAGTGCTATCACGCGCATATACTCTCCATGCCAATTGGGTTATCCTAGGCCAATTGTTAAGGTCTGTCATGGGTGCTTTAAAGTTTAAAGCCTTTCCATTACTTTCTACGTCGTATACTAAAATGTTGTTCATTCCATATTGGTTTTGGGTAAATTTTAAAATAAGATTCTCTTAATTTTTCAAGCTGTATTTCAAGTTGAACTATTCTTCTTTTCACACTTCCATGAGGGTCTTCAAACTTTTTAAGGTATATCTGACATTCTTCTAGTTTTCCTTGGAGTGGTTGTATTTCTCTTGACAGCTCACGAAGCTGTTGTTTAGCTTGCTTGGTCATGATTATTAGTTTAGTTGGTGGGGAAGGACTCGAACCTTCATGAGTTACCGATATTATATAGCCCCAGCTGAACATCTGTGCGCATTCAGGGTCGGATCTATTTACTGGTTGTTTTTATGGCCGGGTCTTTAAGCAGCTATATGCCCATGTTTTCAAACAGTATTAAACTCTTAGTCTTTAACGTCTCCTTTTCCGTCACCCACCAACCGTATTTTTAAGATACGGCAATAAGTACAAATTTCAATTTCTCAAAAGTCACTTCGATATCTCCCTGAGTTACGATTTCTTGATTAGATGCCATCTCATGAGCATAGTCTTCAAAATCAGGATGATATATTCTCTGAATGAATCCTACACCCATTGGAAATTCAATGAATGGATCCAAAGCATCAAATTGTAGCACTACGGTTGTAAGGCCATTATCAGTTACTATGTTGCTTATTTGTTCTTCAGCCTCTAAATCGCTAAAATCAGAAGTTGTTTCTAATTTAGGTTCATCAAAGAAAGGCAGATCTTCATTATTGTCTGCTTGGTAGTCTATGGCTGGGATAACTGATTTTGGGGTAGCTGAAGGGAATGGTAAAGGATGTTCTTTTTGGGCTGGAATTGCAGGAGCAGATATAAAATCTATAATACCATCTATAGTGCTAATATCTGGTACATCTAAACCTAGAATGTCCTTATACTCATCTGCTGAATATTGAAATGAGAGAAGCATTTCGTCCCATTCTTCCTCAGCAGAATTATCAATCATAATAGTACATACAGAATTCCCATTTGAATCTTCATATTTGTCTCCGTCAGGTTCTAAAATGTTAAACCCAGCAAGAGTCAATTCTTTTACACGCAACTTACGTTGTTTCTCAGCCAGTTCTTTTTCTTTGGCCGTGTTTTGTTCGGCTAACTGTGTTTCAAGTAATTTCTGATCAGCTAAACGTTTCTGTTCGTAATCATAAGCATCCTGTATCTCTTGTAAAGCGTTCTTCCACTTCTTGTCATCAAGATCTTTCAACGAAGCAATGCTAACAAATAAGGTGATATCATAATCAAACAAGTAACGTACTCCATCACTTTTGCCCCCAAGGTTAACAATCGTTTCGATACGTTCGGCCATAGCTTTAACCTTCTTGGCCTCTATTGCATCCTTTTCTTTTTGTTTATCATTGTCGATTTTAGTCTTCTTTGCTTTCAAAGCTTCCTCTTTTGATTTGAAGTCATTTATGATAGTAGATATATCATTTTTAACTGACTCGTACCACTCTTTAGCTGGGGCAAGCATATTTTGGTCAACTGACTTATCCCAAGCTAACCTAGAGTCTCTAAGCTCCTTAATACCGGCTACTACTAACTTGTAGTTGTCCTTATCGTTTGTACCCTTGATTTCAATGTCCGCGTACTTAGCGTATGCTATACTGATTTTGTCCAAGCAATCTTGCTTATCCAATATCGTAGGTAATGTTGGTTTCTTTAAGTCGCTTGAGAGGACTGGTGTATTCACAGATATAGTTTCTTCAACCACTACCGCTTCTTCTATTTCTTCTTTTTTCTTTGCCATTATAATAATTCTATATCGTTTACATCCTCTAATTCATCATCTTGATAAGATCCAACTGCTGTATATTTCTTGCCATCTTCCCCATCTCCATCTATTCTCCATTCTTCATCTCCTGAGTCATTTTTATCTATCAAATGAACTTGTTGCCAATCAATATTTATTTCTTCTCCACTAATTAAATGATTCATATTAAGCTTGTTTATAAAAAATGTGATTCGGGTTAAATATTCGCTCCATTGCACCGGAGTCAAAGTGGACATCATAGAACCAGCGGTCGCCTTCTCCCACGGCTGGATGTTCCCGAATTTCAGTTACTGTGCCTTTCTTTTTGTATGATTTGCCAACTTCAAAAGTATAATAGTCTTCTCCTTGGTTATTGCCATCATTATAGTTAAACCAGTTGTAGTTGATTTTTATAATATTACTCATCTTCTTGGAATTTTTCTAAAATTGTTTCTCCTTCTTTTATTGCAAATTTTATTTTAATAGCCAAAAGTCGGATATCTTCTTGCACATCTTCGTATTTTAATCTCACAAATGCCATTTGAAGGTGGCCGGGAAATTTTGGTGAATAACTCATAAAGTCCCAATATGCCCGACCAGTGATTAACATCCCACTAACACATTGCCAATAATAGATTGGCCTCAATTTTTTAAGGTCTTCCCAAGTTTTCATTCTCAGGTTTTTCAGATGATGAACACTGTTGTAAGGACATTTAACCTCAAGCCCACCATTATCCTCTATTAAACCATCAGGAGATCCAGACACAAACTTAGGATAAGGCTTGTATGGTAGGCTTCCTGTTTCAGTAACATGCACTTTCATTACAGTGGAATAAAGCTGTATTGCTTCTGGTTCATGTAAAATACCCCACTCCATCTCTTTGGTAGTCACAGTAGAATCACAAGACTCGCCTGTGAGTATTTCTGTGACCATCTCTTCAATGTAAGTAATTGCTCCTTCTGATAGTAAGGTCGGATCTATAATTGTCTTAGCCGTACTCTTTGGTGGCCTATTCGCTAGTTCTTCGGGAGTCATATCCCTTTTACAATCTGCTACTAATTTGTAGTGATTACTGGAAGTTAGCTTCCCTATCCGATCCCGATTCCATTGGGCAGTACGCTGGGCAATGTATTCCAGTTCTTCTTTATTTATTTCCGTCGTTTCCATTTTTAGTTTCCTCAGCTTTCTTTTGTAAAATTAAAATGTCTATTTCTGCATGACGTTTTTTAACAAGATCTCTGAACTCTTCGAATTGATGTAGCTCCTCGTGATCTGCATAAATTTCATTGACCACCTTTTTGCTTGGAGCTGTACTCATTTCTTCAACTATATCGACTGGAATATTTGAAGTGTCAACTTTTGCCTCTGAAGCTTCAGCCATTGTTCTCTCTCCATTGTTGTAACCCATTGTGAAAGCGATTGCGTCAGCTCTGTTTAGATCTTTGCCAAATAACTTTCCTATTTTTTCTGCTGCATCTTTGATTGCATATGTCTCAGCGGCCGGCAATCCTTTCTGAATTGCTCCCGGTATAATGAATTCTAAATTGGTAGCAGACTTTCCTTTAGCAGTTTGTACGTCTACAGCACCCGTTCCGTCATGATGTAGCATTTCTCCTGTAATTGGATCTTTATAGCTCAATCTGACTGTACAGTATATTGAATTGAACATGGTGCCTTCACGAAGTATATCTACTGTCCATACTTGAAATATTCTGGTAAGAAGTAGCTCCACTTTTTCAATGGGAAGATAGTCTATAGGAACTTTGATCTTTTCGCCTGTATCTGGTCTAATGATCTCTTTTTTAGCCATTGGGTGTTGTTTAATCCATTTGGCAGGGGGGACTTGATTCAGCATCCAGTTCAGGGTATCTCTCTCGAAAACTTCTTCTTCTCTGTCTTCCTTAATTAGATCAGTGAACTTTGGTATTTTCTTTACTACTGGTGTTATAGGCTCTGTTACCGCAACACCAGTTTCAGGTTCTTTATTCTCTTCCATGATTTTTTTATAAAATTCTATTTAATTCGATTTCTTTTAATCTATATTCAGTATGACCTGCGTCTCTAACTTTTAATCCCTCTAGTAAGTCTTCTATCCATTTTCCTTCTGCAAGACCGAATATATATCGTATTTGCTTAAAAGTTGGTTTGGTTAACCAGACACATTCTAAGTTATTATCGGGCTGATCATATTCATTTGCTATACTAAATAAGCACCATATTGTTTCCATGATTATATATTTTTAAGGTCGTCAATCGCGTTTTCTAATTCAGCCATAGTCTGTTTCAGTGATTCTATTTGTGTTTCCTGATCTTCTATTGTTGTAACTAAAGAATCTACAGTTGTACTGATACTTTCAGTATCTCTTTTTAATGATCTGTCCATTATTTTAATTATTGTAGTAGCGATCTTGCCACTGTGGTTTAACTTCTGTTTCTTTTGGGAGGTATTTGGTTATGTTCGCGCTGTGAATCCATTTACCGGTTAGTGTATTAATAAACCACTTGCTATTCTTCTTCCGAATGTGAAGAGGGAGTTTGGATAGAATATTGACTTTCTTTTTCATGATCCTTTAACTTATTGGAGTAACAAAATATTTCAAATTCTGCTGTAGCCTGTACAAATCCTGAAAACTCTTGAAGGATTGATAAGTAACAAGAGTATCTGAAGTCTTTAATTTCAGGATGTCTACTCTTGTAAAATCCAACTTCAAGTTGTGATCCGTCTCTTTTGCCAAAGCTAACAGAGAACTTATCGCCTTCAGTTTGTTCTTTAAGATGAATGCCACTTACTGAAAATATAAAGGCATCGATCTTGTCTTCTATGCCGTCTAAATGATTGGCTGATATGATTTCTATTTGTCCCATGTTATATTTCTTTAAAGGCAGCTAAGTAGCCACCGTAGTGATCAATGATAAACTCTTTTGTTCCTGACACTTCAAACTTCTTTGAGGTCGGGTAGTAATGGTCTTCTATCATGACATCCGCATTGATAGGCTCATTACTGAAATTCTTTAGCGGAGTATTTCTCCTGTGATTTTCGTAGAAGTTCCCATCCAGATATTCCATCCGGGGAAACTCTTTCTTCAGGTCTTCTAATTCACTCATCGTCTTGATCTTTATAGTTATTACATATAATTGTCGTTATCATTCCTGCTAGATACATGATGCCTAGCCAAATACCAATAGATACAGCCCAATGCTTCCCTATTGCAGTTAAAAATTGTTCCATTATTCTTCGTTTGAAAGTGCATATCTAATTGCCAATAAAAAGGCAAACAAAATTCCAATTACAGGTATCATTAGTATTAAGTATTTTTTAATAGTTATTGATCCGTTACTTATTTTAGACAGACAACGCCAATATGTGCCTGTACCTACTTGAAATATAAAATATAGCATTATATATGCTCCATATGTATTAAGAAATTCCATATCTATTTTTGTTTTACATCTAATGTGAAAGTCTCTATTTCTTTTGACATGGTTAAACCATCGTCTAAGCCACTTAAAAATTGTAATGATAGTTTCTTATGCTCTTTGGTAGATAGCACTTGATGTGTGTTCCCATCGTTAAATTCAACGACTACAAGGATTGTTTTTATATCATCAAACTCCATAATTGTGTGGTTTAAAATATTTTAATATATCCATCCATCCCATATAGTCAGAGAGAGACAGCAACGTTATGATAGCAATGATTACTAATACAATCTGTACAACTGGTACAGGCTCTATACGATAGTTATGTGGTTCCATGATAGTTTAGTTAGGACAAGTGAAATGAGGGTTACTATGAGGCTTACAATCACAATTATCACTCCATGTGACTAATTGTTTGATACCATATACAAAGCCTATGATGAGTATGATAATGATGATTAGATTTTTCATTTTAATCTGTTTTAGGTGGTTCGGGTAAATAAGTCCAACGCTTAATATAATCAATTGGGAATGAACTATTGCGTTTAAGTCCTTGTGTTTCCCACTCCCAATTAGAAATGCAGTCCCCGTATCTCTGAAGTTGTAGAATTTGGTATTCTTCATGTTCATTAAGGCATATAACCGGATCAAAGTCTAAAGGCAAAGTTTCAGTATCATCCAAGTCAATATCTATCCATTCCGGCTGCATCAACTCAATAGCCTTTTTCATTCCGGATTTGAAGTCGTTTTTAACATCTTCTACCTCATGATCTGATAATTCTGATGTATTTACTGATGATTTAATATATGCCTCAGCATACTCGTTTATTTGTTCTTCTGTGATCATTTTGCTAAATCTAAAGGGTGAATATTATGTTTGTTTCGTCTTATGTAGTTCCAGAAATGAAGCTGCAAATCACGATTCCATCTATGTTTATAGCCCGGTACGTTAATTGTCCCTGACATGTGTAGATAAAACGGCTGACCTTTAATGTAATTACCAGACTCATCCCATTTAGTCGGGCATTCTTGTCTGCCGTAATATCCAAACTCACAATGTGAATGCCCATTATTATCCACGTATGCTCTAATCCTAAAACGAGGGACAGGATCAAGTTTAAGCCTTCGTTTTATCTTCATTAACTTTTGCCTGAACTTCATGCTTTCCCTGTTAATTGTTTCGCAACACGAACTCCCATTTCTAAAATAGCATCCCCAACACACCATCCAGCAGATTCAATCCATTTATCATGAACTTCTTCTGATATAATCTTTATTTCCTCATCACTAACCACCTTGAAAGTATTATCCCTGTACTGCTGAACTTCTTTTTCTATTTCTTTGATTCTTTTCTCTATGGAATTAATTTTCTTATGTAGTGGTTTTTGGTTTTGACGCGCTTTTAAAACATCCAGCGCTAAATCACTTGCACTTTCAGCATTCACATGCTCCCCCTGTTCTATCAGGTAGGTTTTGAATTTTGAAAGGAGTTCTGGAATATCAACCACATTTCCGTCCTTGGTTCTCCTTGGATATGACTCATTAGCTCCTTTAAATTCATTGTGTATTTCTAAAAACGCCTTTTCAATTTTATACTCTTCTGGTTCTTTCATGGCTTAATTATTAATATTCTTCTTCGTCTGTAATAGATATAACATCATGCTTTACATGATTTATACTAACTGTTTTTCGCTCTACCGAAACAACATCATTATACCAGCTGCCAACTCTTATTTCCAAATCATCCGGATATTGGTCTAGTTGTTCTTTTAATTGCTTATTTGTCATGGTGTTTGAATAATCGTGTTTAAAATTGAGTCCTTACTTATCGTGTGGATGCAGTTGCCGTCTATATCGTGTCCATCGTCAATGTTATAAGCGTTTTCACTAGCATCTTTCAAAGCTTTTTCAGCACATTTCCTGCCGTATGTTTGAATATCAATTATTCTTTGATTATCAATAATTCCATTAGCTAGATCAATGCTTACGTTAATTGCCAGTTGTTCTGCTGTATAATTCATAATGCTTTAGCATTTAGTCTGTCAATTTCAGCATAAAGTAGATCATTATTAAACCCCTTATAATAGTTATGATTATACTGACTTATTTGAGGTATATGCTCAAACTGTTCCATGTATGTGCCTTTTACATATTCTGCCATCTTCCTTGTTGTTATCCCCTCTTATGGGGTGGTTAATTTATCCCTGTACCACTGAATAGTATTTCTCATTATCTGCCTATCCCTGATATGACTATTGTCTGATTCAACCGGAAAAGTATAATCAATCTGGTCTTCAATATCTTCATCAGTTATCGCTTTTTCAGGGAGTGCGTCAATAGCTACATCACTTATACTCTGATATTTTTTAAACTTCCACACATGATTGCATTCTTTACATATTCCGTTTAAGTGATTCGGATAGCCCTCATTTAAAGAACCATCATTCTTATCAAACTTCCCTGCTAACTGCTCCCATTGGATAGAGTGCCCATGCCAAACCTCTTCAAGAATTAAATTATCACTTTTGCATTTGGGACATATAGCTGATGACTGTAAAATATTTTCCATTCTTTATGTATTACCCCTTTGCAGGGAGTGAGTTAACTATTTGAGTATGTATTTTTCACAAAGTTTTTCTTTACCATGCCAGTACCCTGCTTTAAAATCAGAGTTTTCCTGATATAAGGTACTTTCGTCATAGTCACCGTGTAAGGCATTATTAGCCCCGACACAGAACTCCATACCCGCATTGGGTAATACTTCTCTTGCGTGTGATATCACCTTTTTACCAGATCTATCTTTGTCTATTGATAATTGAATGTGGTGTTCATGTGCCACCACCTGACTAAAGTTAGATTCATCAAAGTCTAACCCACAGTTGTTACATTTCATCGTCTTTATTTTAGCCCTTCCGGGAGTGAGTTAATAGACTATTTACATTTTCATCAATTAACGTTTTAGAATCATACCCTTTGTTTTTTGAGTAACAACCCCTATGTTCAATGGATTTTTTCTTTAGGTCTATATTCAGTTTGAACTCATTACCTGTACTCGCACAATGAATATGAACAACGCCTTTTAATGGCTCTACAAATACTACTTTTATTCTCTCCTTAACCCTGTTGAGGAAATTATTAGAATAGTTTTTGAGAATATACCCATATGCAATTTTATTATAAAGGCTATATAGCTGAGATCTGGTTAAATCTTCCATCTTTGTTTATGTTATGCCCTATGGGCGGTTAGTTAATTAATTCAGGATTATCATGGATGTTACCTGCTACCAAGGCATTATGTGATTTAATCCAATAACTAATTGATGAGGGTCTTTGAGATTTAGAAGTTAATAAATAAAACCCTTGACTCCCATACAAGCAATTGTCAGTAAGGTTGTGATGCCCGTAAACTACCTCAGCATAGCATTCAATACCAACTTTACCGAATCCACCACCTTCGTATGTCTGAAAGTGTAAAATATCACCCTCATAAATCTCTTTACCGCTCTTGTCTTTAAGTCCTGTGTATTGCATTAGGATCACCCTTTCATTTTTATAGTCTACTTCCCAATTTCCATCGGTATCTAAAAAATGAACAGTCCCATCTATTTCTAATGAAACCGAATGATTGTAGAACATGCTGTCATTCATCCAAGCCCTAAACTTTATTATTCTATTATTATACATGGTTTATAATTTTTAATTTTATGTAACTTTTGGTGTTCTGATTTAGTTAATACTAACAGATTTTCAGAGTTATTATTTAAAGTGTCTTCATCTTTATGATGAACATCTTCCCCATTCTTTAGATATCTACCTATTTTCTTCTCACAAACAAGACGGTGTTCAGCTACATAATTATTGCTGGTTTTAAATGGATGATGTGGTGAATAAATATATCTGTAACCAGAAATTATAACACTTTCTTTATAAGCGCCTCTCAAATCTCTTGTAATAGCATAGCATTTATGGGAGCAACATTTAGCCGATAGACCATCTTTTCTTATTTTAGCAACAATAGACATGCAAACCGGGCATTCAAACTCTGAAAATAAATAATTTCTGCTCCCTGATTTTATTTGCCCTATCGTCTTTATTTCTCTCATTTCCTTATTTGTTATCCGCTTTAGCGGGGGTTAGTGATTTGTAAGCATGCATCATATCTTCTAAATCAGAGGGTCTTAACAATGTAGTATAACTACCAAGTGTTAATGCAATAAAATCACATGCAACTATAGCATAATTATTTTCGTTAAAAAGTTTAACATGAACCTCTTTAGGCTTATTCTGTTTTTGAATCCAATCTAAAGCTGAATGCTTGGTGCTGAATGCTTTGTCCGTGTCCGGATACATACAAACAAAATGACAAGATTTTATTTTTTTTGTTTCAAAAAGAACAAAATCACCACTTGCATTTGCTTTATCTCTTCCTGCCCTGAAATAATCATCTCCTTCATACAAATCAACCCCATCCTCAGAAGTCATAACAAATACAGGAGGAGCTTCAATGCCTATTTCTTTGGCGAAGTCTAAGAAGGATGTCAGTCTATAGTTACATATCATTATTGGTGTTTTTATCCAGAATGACTGTTCGTAAGGAACGATCACAGGATATGATTTTGGATTAATAGAGTTATTCCCTGAACCAGAAACAAAACCTTTACTATCATAATGCTCCATCAACAATTTAAATTCACGTTCATTGTTAACTTGTATTGCGCACCTACCTGATAGGATTGATTCTGGTATTATATTCGCCCATACTCCCTCAGTACCTAAAACATATGAATATGTTGTGGGATCACGTACTCCATATTCATCTAAATGAAATATACCACTTGATATAGTTTCCCTTATGAAATCACATCCTAAGTTTAAAAACTTAGTTCCTTTAGGGTAATTGTCGTATGCGTATTTTAGTTTTTCATATTTTTTCATTTTTCTTTGTTTTTAAGGATTAGTATTGAAACAAAACTAGCAGTAAGCCACAATAAGGCTATAATTGTGCTAGTTGCATATCCGAACGATAAAGGGTCGAATCTGTGGATGTGCATTACTCCTGCCAAGTATCCGAGGAACAGGAAGTAAACTGGGAGTTTGATATATTTAAGATCCATTGTTCAATAATTTAGTTTGTAACTCAATGATTGTTTCCTGCGCTTTGTTGAACTTTATTTCAAGCTCTGCTATCTTCTTATCCGAGTTTATCCGCGGATGATTGAGTATCTCGGATAGGCCACAGTCATAAAATGCACACAGATTGACAGCCTCTTCGAGAGATAACGATTTTAAGCCCTTCTCAAGCCTCCAATATGTTGGGGCTGACATAGACAGTATGTTTATCATATCTGGGTAGCCTAAGCCGTTCTTAACGCGTAGCATCTTAATGTTATGCCCTATAGTTACATTGTATTTTTCATGCTTCATCTTTTCTTTGTGATTTTTGTTATTAGGTGTGCTGTGAGGTAGACAAGTATAATTGGTGCAAATACTGCTATCAGGTCTTTAACCATGACTACAGAGATAAGGAGTAGATCAATAGCTTAACCTGCTCAAAGTTTATATTCAAGAAGTTTTCCTGAATCTTGGACTTGTCGGCCAATTCCTTCAATGCTTCTGCTCTGCTACTATTTTGCAATAGAGATCCTATTAATGTCAGCTGTTGTTTCAATGCCTGTAGTATGGATAGTTTAGTGTTAGTTTCCATGGCCTAAATATTTAAGTATTTTAATATCTCTTTGTTAATCTCCGAATACTCATTCAGGTAAGTTTGCTTTATGGTTGGATCATTTGATCTTTGGTACTGGAATGCAACAAATCGCCTCCGTTGAAATAAGTGATCAGTTTCTTCGAAAGCTTTCTTTTGATCAAAATCAATTGTTGTATCCAAATTGTCTAATTGTTGTGCTAATTCTGCAAGTGTTCTTTCCATCTTCTTGTGGTTTAAATTGTTCGTTTACTTTTCTCTTACTTGTAAATACTCTGTTTTGTTGTAGGTAATGATACCATCGATATTAATCGTGTCAATGATTGTGGTATCCCTGAATTTGGCTATACTGATCTCCCATTGACCATCATTTTGCCTTTCTATTGTAAATGTTGGGATAGTCTTAATTTGTGTTTCTGGATAGCTTACCATAAAAAATGTTGTTACTATTGTCGCGGTGGTACACGCAAGAATAAAGCTCATTGGTATATTTTTCTTGTTCATGGTCTATTTGGTTTAGATACATAAAAAAACGGGAGTCTGCATCCACAGTGATTCCCATCCTAACTTAACTGTAATTTGGGTCTACCCAAATATCTTTATTATCTATATTAATATCCCGCTAGTATTTGCCTTATCATTTCGCCCTTATACTCGTTTTGAGTTAGCTTAAGAAAGTCTAGAGTTGTCATTTCGGCAGATAGATCTATTCCATGTGATTGGACGAACATCCGTCTTCCAGTTTCACAGCTACCAGTTAAAGAGTGATGCCAATCGAAAAACAATTTGTTAGCATATTTTTCATCCTTCTTGAAAAGCTTGATGAACTCATTTTTCTTTTCATCAAAAGACAGAGAAGCAAAATACTTATCATTAACTGATTGTATTGCTTCTTCTTTAGTATCTCCGTGAGCAAATAGATTATTTGACTTCGCTATATATGATTTCTGTATGCTAAAGTCATATTGTATTACTAATACTTTAGCAACGTTGTTTACTATAGAAAGGAAGACACAAGGGATATTATCCACATAATAGACAGGCTTTTTATTGAAAGTCATAAAAGAGGCTATCTTTTTGTATAGGAAACCTTTTTTGTATTGTTCGTACTTTGGATTAATTTTCACTATTCCGCCATCGCCATAGCCATAGCCAGAGCCATAGCCAGAGCCAGAGCCAGAGCCATCGCCATAGCCAGAGCCATCGCCAGAGCCATAGCCAGAGCCATAGCCAGAGCCATCGCCATCGCCATAGCCATAGCCATCGCCATCGCCAGAGCCAGAGCCATAGCCAGAGCCATAGCCAGAGCCATCGCCATAGCCATAGCCATCGCCATCGCCAGAGCCAGAGCCAGAGCCAGAGCCAGAGCCGGTAGGCTTTATTGTCAGGAATTTTTTAATTACATCTTCCATTCTGGTACGTTTTGAATATTCAATGTTGCTTCATTTGTGCATGGTAGTACTTCGATTACCTGTGGGAGATAAACGCCTTCATCGTCAGTAATAGTCACCGTAAATTTACAGGCATTTGGCTTATTAGAACCTTCAACGGCTAATTGACTCAGGGATGCTGCGCCACTCCAAGACCACAATCGCCTAGCGTTTGTAATAATGGCTATAGAGCCATCTAATTTTTTCATGTTTCCAAACCATACTCCGGCTGAATGTGTTCTTACAATGTAGAATTTTTGAGTTTTAATTTCTGTTTTCATTTTGATTTATTTTATGTTAAATAGTATTTATTTGTTATCTATTACCGCTTTACCTTCAATGTCTTCCCAAGTAAAATCGCTTGCTACCTTCCAAGCATCTAAGCCCACATCCAGACATATTTTGTAGAAAGCGTTGAAACGTCTCTGTATAGGTTTTTCAGCATACATTTTATACGCATCCTTTATTTCCTGTGTGTATTCCATTAGTTCATCCATTTAACTACAAATCCAAATTTGGCTCCCATTTCTTTAGCTATATTTATTCTTTCGCCGGGGTCGTAATAATGTAAGAAACGTATGGTTCTATTAGGGAGCGTAAATTTTCTATATACCTCGTATATATCTATTTTATCTTGTGTGAAGATTACTGTATTTATTGTTGAGTATCTTTTCTTTGTCATCTTATTTGCTGTTTGGTTTGTATTAATTTATCCCAATGGTCTATATGTTGCCTTATACTTTGGAACATGCTTATAGTATGAGTTACTTTTTCTATCCTTTTTTTGGTAACAAAAAATATATTTCGGTAAGTAACTTCTAAAGTGAGTTCGTAATTAAATTCCCAACTATCACCGAAAAAATGAGTGGGTAAGCTTTCATAGCTTAATAATATTCTTTTTGCCATGTCTATTTTATTTTTTCCTCAATTTTCATAAGAAATAGAGCTGTGATAAAAGCCCATATCAAGGCAGGAAATATATAACATCCTAGAATGTCTTTTACTGTTATTCTTGTGGCCCCTATGTTGTGAATTAGGATACTAATGTAGTGGCCTGAAAAACCGCTTAAAACTATCCAAATAACAAGAGCTACTATAAATATTATCTTCTTTTTCATGGTTTAAGGTTTAATTTCTGGTTCAAATTGATCGTATTCTACAAATTCTTTAGGGACATTAAGTCCGCGCCTCATTGTGTCCATTTTAAGGATATTTTTAATGTGAGGGTAATCGTCCTCAATCCATGCAAACTCGTCAACAAAATGGTAATTCCTATCAAAGCCTATAGCCGTGTTGTGAGTCACTATCGTGCCAGCCGGTACAGTAATCAGGCCGTAGTGTAGATAGTCTGTTGTGTAGTCTTTAATTGTCTTCATGACTAAAAATTTATGCCTGATAAATAGGTTTCCATTTCTTCTATTTCATCAGCCGTTAGGTTAATAAATAATTCTTCTGCTAAGTCATCAGCGTGACCACTATCGAATGTATGATCCAAAGTCGCTTCGGTAAATGACAGAGATTCTTCGGAGTCCGGATCAAAATCTATAATTACTACTTCCACATGATCTGAGTTACTCGCTATTTGCTGAATTATGCCACCTTGAATAGTGATTAGTATTTTAGTTGCCATTTTGTTTATTAATTGAGTAATTAACCATTTCTGTTAGTGTTCTACATTTGCATTTTAAAACAGGCTTAACATTTACATAAGAATCTAACCGCCTATCGTATACCTCTTTTATTTCGGGGAGATCTATCTGTTCATTGTTAAGGTCACATCTAAAATAAAGTGGTGAACCTCTGCCAGATTCCTTTACGAGTGCTTTACACCCTGCGCATGACCTAATCATAAGTTTATAGATTTGATTGAATAAATAGTTCTGAATAGTAAATTGCTGTGATTAACCAGAAAACAATCAAGATAATCTCAAACTTGAATTTTGTTTTTTTAAATATGTTACTGTGTAAAACAGATAATACATATCCGATTGTAAAATAACCTGCGTATTCCTGAATGTTATAAATGAACTCTTTCATGTTTTTAGTTTTTAATCTGTGTAAGCTATATAAATGAACCTTCCTTTTTCTTTGTTTATCATTTCAAACCTCCCTCCAAATGTTCCCCGTATTTTATTCATATCTATTTCAGTACCCACCGGAAACATGCCTGTTATTTTCATTGATGAATTGCTATGGCTTTCACTTCTATAGTCAAAAACAGATACATTTTCATTAGACCTGAATTTTCTGTCAAACTCATTTCTGATTGCTTCCCCCTTTTCTCGTTCTTCCTTCCATCTGTCTAACTGTTCTTGTGTTGGCTTATTAGCCTCCATAGATTCCCTACGCTCGTCCTCAGCATCCCAATCGCATTCGGGGCAGTATTCACGTGGAGTCTCACAATAAGAGCATGGCGGGTTTATATGGCAGCTACAGCCACCATATGAATCGTGTTCTTGAATGATTCCTTTGCATTCTTCTCTATTGCACGTTTCTCCTTTAAAATAACCTTCTTCCATATCAGTAATTGCCACTTTCAAGTTCAAAAATACATTCTGCTATAACCCAACGACCTTCATTTGTTTTTAGAAACTCCTTAAAATCGTCGTAACCATAATAAGAACTTACATAATCATACATGTCATTTTCAGAATATTCACTTAGATTTATTGCTATTTTTATTTCTTCATCAGTTTTAAATCTTTTTGGAGTTATTCCCTCAAACTTATAATCAAAAAGAGGTTCTTTAAATTCAAAAATCATATCTGATATTTGACGGCCATATTGTTGGTTGTTTGGGTCTGTGCATACCCACTCAAACTGTGAAATTTCCATATTCATAAGAATTAATTGATTCGTTTATGTCCTCTGCTTCTCACGTCCGGGAGTTGGAACCCGGTAATACTAGCATTACATCTAAGAGATAGTTAACACTACCATAGGCATACAGGTTTTTCAGACCTCACTCCTTAGACATGGTTACTATTGGCAACCTAGGTGCTTTATTCCTGCACACGGGTGAGCTAACCGCCCCGGTATGTGTATTTCGCTACAGTAAGCGTACAATGACGTAACATTGCAATACGTACAGTAAGATGTAAGCTTTATTGTCCCCGGCTTGCTGCGATCACAAGCTAAACGCATTCGGGATAATTAGTCAGTATAAAATTTTTTCAAGCCTGCTGATTTTAAAAGTTTAGCTATTTTATATTGTCTACTCAAAAGGGTATAAAATTCTATTTTACAATTAGAGTGCTTATTCTGTATTTTAGATAGTCTCCAAGCTTCTGTAAATACATATTTTTTTATGTTCATCGTGTTTTATTATTGCGCTTGGCTCGGAACCGCCCCGAAGGATTGTTTATTCAATCCCTGCATGTCAACCAAGCGGGTAATATTAATTAGTGCGGTAGATGTAATACGTTTCGCCATTTACACTTACTTCTGTTTCTTCACCGTCATATCCTGATAATGAATGCCCTCTACCATCTTGCTTCGCATCATTCTTCCATGACTCATTATCAAAGTAATTACGATACGATTCAGGTATTTCAGGAAGAATACAATCATCAATATATGATTCTAGTGATTCTTCCCATAAATCGTTAGCCTCCTCATTACTGCACACTAAATATGTACCTCCCTCAGATTCGAAAACTGAATCATCATAAGAAGATTCAGTTATTGTATCTTCTAATAGTTGAGCTTCATTTTCAATAAACTCTTCTGCTTCATTTATATTCATTTCATCAATCTCTAATTGACTAGCTCCTGTATAATAGTCCCCTTGAAATTCGAATGCCTCTATTCCTAAATGGTTTGCTAATGCTAAATTTTTCATGGCCTTATTTTTTGATATATTGTTTGTAAATGTTTCCTGATTTTGAAGTTCTTAATACATATTTCCCGCCTCTACTGCCTTGGTACAATTTGTAGCTTACTGAGCTAATGACCGTATCCTTTAACACCTTGTCATTGTTGGGTTTTACCTGCTGACCAAATACTATAGATGATAAGCAGATTAATAATATTGTGAGTATGTTTTTCATTTTAGTCTGTTTTAAGTGTCATTTCGTGAACATGGTAATAATCTCTTTTGCTATTGTATTTTCCGTTAAGCTTCTTGCACTCTTTTTCGGCTTCTTCTTCTGATGTGTAGTAATGGTCATCGGGATCTTTTAATCCATCATAGCCGTTATCTTCGAGTATTATATAAATTCTGTTCATATGTGTAATATTTATGGTTACCTTAATTCAATTAATTTGAATACTTTACCTGCTTTATCTCTATTGATATACCCGTGTTTTGGTCTATCCATACAGTTTTTAGGCAATAAACCAGTGTCAATAATAACCTGCATGGCTTCATGGTCATGTCCCCTATAGCTTTGTGTATTATATTTAGTATCCCCAACGAAAACCGGGACATTGTTTTTTATTTGATATACTCTTAAAGATACATTACCCCCGTAAGTAGCTTTTTTAAACTCTGTGGTATATATAAATGTTTTCATAATTATGCAGGTATAGTAAGTAAAACAATTGATCCCAATACAAATAAGGTGAATAATATTCCCATGAATATCCAAATAAGGCCGTGTGTTGAATTTTCTTTAGCTAACTGAACGTGATACTCGTTCAATGCTTTTGAGTTGCTTAAATCAATCATAACGTAAATTTTAATGCAGAACACTATTGTCCTGTACTACTTTAAGCGCAAACCCCGAAGAGTGTTGCGCTAATTATTAGGTGTGTTTATTAATTTCTTTGAGTTTTAAAATAGTGAGGGTCTGACATCCATCTTCGCCCTCACATAATTAACGCTCTCACTGCCTCATCCCCGCACATCCGAAGAAGGCGAGGCAAGCAAACCGCTAAGACTTGCGGAACTTTACAGTATCTTAATAGGCATAATCCATATTGTAACCGTGCTTACTCAGGAAATCGCATAACTGTTTAGGTAACTCAAATACTCCATCGTAATCTACAAGCTCTTTATCCTCAAAAGACAAACCGCCTTCCTCTGTTATTTCTAAGTCGTCAACATTCCACTCAAACCAGCCTTCGCCATTTGATCTAATCCCTACAGTTATAACACTTTCTGATGAAGATGAAAGCTCAGTTTGACCGTAACTTGTTTCACTATTAATTACACTGGTAAATGTAATTTCTCCCTGAAACTCCATATCCTGAGCAATATTGTTGAATACTTTGCTACCATCCTCAAAAACTTCTACTTCTGGTACAGGCAAATAAAAATCACCACCTTTAAATGTTGTGAAATCAGCTATTACATAAAACCTGCTTTCAATTAAGATATCAAACTTAGCTTTCAAGTCTTTCAATGTATAATCATTGTAAGCGATGTAATGACCAGCAGACATCATATGACTAACAGCGTAATGATAAGAACCTTTATCCCATCTGTAAGCACGTGAAAGTGATTTTATAGTTTCATAAACTTTGGCTTTGTCTATTGAAGTTTTCATTATTGTAAGTCTAAATGATGAATGATTAAACGATTACCTGTAAAGGTGAAATGAAACTGCTAATAGCATACGTATTACTCCACTTGTCAACATCAGCCAAATCTACTACCACCAAGTAGCCGTTTGAAATCTCCATTACCTGACCTGTGTAAATACCCAAATTACCATTGCTGTAATTAACCTGCTGACCTACCGTGATTGTATGTGACATAATATTATAAATTAGATTGTATAAATAAGTCTAAAAAATATAAACTCGAAATTACCCATGCAAGAAGAACAATATAAACATAAGCAGGTTTACCAAGCCTACATAATGACACAATTCTAATAAGGGAGTAAATTATACTTATACATCCTAATACCTGTGTAATCGTTATCGTTAGATCATTCATAACTATTAATTTTAAACTGTCCCATTATTAGGACAGCGCCTTTTTCGCTACATTGCTTCCGGCATTTCAAAGGTGCAAACTATATTTGAATTAAACAAACAAATTGAAATATTAATTTCATAAACTTTACTTATACCCCCTTAACACACAAATAAAGCCATATTAGCACACGCTAAAAAAAAGACGTGCAATACCCAACCCACAAAAAACCACTAAACCCCTCTATCAGCGTCGTATCGAGTCACAGGTGCAATGATCAATACTACACACCCAACCGTAAATAATACAACGCAATCTTAAGCGTTACAGGGCATCGAAAATCATCACGCATACATTCATACCATTCAATACCCAAAACGCCAACACAACGCCTTAAACACACGCAAAACATACACACATACAATATACATGTAATAGAGCGGGGATTGACCATTTCTTTCAACCCCTCATACGAGTTGGTTG
Organism: uncultured Clostridium sp.; assembly: GCF_937920395.1. GTDB lineage: Bacteria > Bacillota > Clostridia > Clostridiales > Clostridiaceae > Clostridium_AD. Next base: position 70,106 of record NZ_CALEVF010000296.1, read on the forward strand.
TGATTGGTTTGTTTATGCTGT
>NZ_CALEVF010000297.1 GCF_937920395.1 uncultured Clostridium sp.
TGGTTAGTATGACTGAATTATTATCAATGCTTACAACTACATTATACGAGGGGGGGAGAATAACATGTACGAAGGGGAAAAAATTACTAATAGATGTAAAAGAACATTAAAATTTAATCTTATAGCTATATGGGTAGCCACTATTGTATTAACGTTGCAGGTTGGAGTAGCAGAAGGACTAAAACCGGCTGTTGAAGTTTTAATTATAACAGGTATATCTTCAATAATTGCAAATACTTTTTATTTTATCAAGATGAATTTAAGGATTAAGGGACTACTTATGAATTTATCAGTGTTTTTTGGGTGTTTATATTTAGGTAAACTACAAGAGGGACTGGAATCTGGATTTTTATTATATATTGTTTGCCTACTCTTAATAGCCTTATATAGTGATAATGTGTTGTTGATTATTTATGGGCTTATTATAGATTTTTCGTTAATATCAATGTATTTTTTATCACCAAACTCTTTGCTAGGAGCTACCATGAAATTCTCGGAGTTTGGAACTAGTATGGCTGTAATAAATTTATGCGTATTTTTATTATATATTCTTTCAAAGTGGAGCTCAGAGCTGATTCGCGAAAGTGTAGAAAAAGAGAAAAAGACTTTGGAATTATTAGCTAAGTTAGAAAAGACAATGGGTAGTATAGACAAAAGCACAAAAATTTTAGAGAGTAGTATAGAAAAATGCAATGGAAATATAAATAGTGTAATGGGAATTAGTGAAGATGTGGTTACCGCAGTTAATGAGATGACAATTGGAATAGGTATGCAAGCCGATAATGTAAATAATATAAGTCAAACCATAGTGGATACTGCGAGAACTGTAGATGAGAGTAAAAAAATCTCAATAAAAATAGTAAGTGTTTCAAAAGTGGTAAATGACGAGATCGCAGGAGGAGCACAGCAAATAAAAGAGATGGACAAGCAAATGAGTATAATTAAAAATGCTGTAAAATCTTCTTTAGATACTGTGGTTACACTTCAAGGACAGGTTAATGATATAGATAAATATTTAGGTGGAATAAAAAATATATCAGAGCAGACAAATTTATTGGCATTAAATGCTTCAATTGAGGCTTCGAGGGCTGGTGAGGCTGGGAGAGGGTTCTCAGTTGTAGCTAAGGAAGTTGCAAAACTCGCAGAAGAAAGTAATAGCACTGTTGAAAGTATATATAAGATTATAAAAAACACAAGTAGAACAACGAATGTAGCACTTGGTGAGGCTGAAAAAGGCAATGAAGCAGTAAATATGGGAGATAGAATCGCACAAAAACTTTATGGTACCTTTGAAGGTTTAATTACAGCTTTTGAAGACTTGAATTCACATATTTCAGAACAAAGCCATGTTATAAATGATGTTAAAGACACATTTACCGTAGTTGATACAGAAGTACAAAATATTGCTGCAGTATCTGAGGAGTATGCAGCCACTACAGAAGAAATATTGTCTGTTATAAACGAACAGAATAATAAAATTTCTGAAATTGTACAGGAAATTCAGCAAATTAAAAATATAAGCAATGAACTAAACGATATGATAAAATAAATCCCTCGTATGTAACCGGCTATCTGGTGGTAGATAGCCATGAGTGAGAACTACTGAAAGTTATAGAAATATATTTCGGTAGTTTTTTTGTCGTTAAGGTATATTTTATAGTTAAAAATATCGCCATATTATAATCACTTTACATATTTTGATATTGTAAAAAGATATTAAAACATAAGTCGTTATACCATCATTTTCACATTTAATTATGTCCTCTGGATTGTAATATCCTTTATCAGCAAGTACTTCTATCCTTTCGACTCCAAGTTTATTTTTTGTCTTTGTAGCCATATTATATAGTTGTCCTTGATCTGCAGAAGAATTAATTACATCAAATGCAGCTATCAAATTGTTCTTGTCATCTACAGCAGTCTGTATGTTATAGCCTAAATCGGTACCTTGATTAGCTCTAAATTTTACTGTCTTTGCATCAGGATCTGTTCTGTTAATTTCATTTATTCCTTTTTTCTCTAAATCATTATATTGATTATCATATTTTTTTAATCTTTCTTTTAAGCTTGCTATGCTTTTTTCGATTTCAACTTTACTTAGTCGTTTGTTTTCAGTGCTATCTATTAATCTATCTTTTATTTCTAAGTCTTGCATGTATTCATTAATTTGAGCTTGTACTTTTTCTTTCATCACAGCAAGCTTACGCTTACTAATATGTCTTCGTTTTGACGCAGAAGCTTCTATTTTTGTTCCATCTATAGCTACTAACGATTTCCCATATAATCCGATTTCATTGCAAAAATCAACGAACACCTCAAATACTTGTTTTAGAGCATTGGTATTTTCTTTTCTAAAGTCAGATATAGCTCTTTGCTTTGGTTGTAATCCTTTTAGTAACCAGATGACTTCTCTATTAATTATGGTTTGTTTTTGTAGTTTTCTTGAAGATCTTATTCCATTGTAATATCCGTAAATGTAAAGTTTGAGCATATCCTGTGGGCTGTATTTAGGTCTACCCGTTTCATCATTATTTCCTGTCAAAAAACCAAGTGAATATAAGTCAAAACTATCTACTAATTTGTCCATAACTCTAACTTCACTATCATCATGTACATATTCTTCAATGTATTCAATAAGAACTTGATCTCTTTGTTTTCCAAATACATAATTCATTTAACCCACACTCCATTCACTTATTATATCTATATTATACCATAAATGTATAAATGTTGGTGGTTTTCGCTCAGTCTGCCGGGGGTCTTTGTGAGGCGGAGATGAACTTGCTAATGATCCGAATTCTAGCAATGCTGCGTGTTCTAAAATATTAACATGGTATAAATGGGATGGTGCAAGTGGTTTAACTAC
>NZ_CALEVF010000298.1 GCF_937920395.1 uncultured Clostridium sp.
CAGCATACAAATTAAATACCTCAGGCTCTAAATCTAATTGATCCGCAATATATTTGACAACTGAATAAAGAATATTTTTAATGTTAGATATAGAACAGCCTGGATATCTAAGCAAAGCTAGTTGCAGAGCAAATCCTAATTTGTTAAAATCTTTTCTGTGTTTGTTTATTATTTCAATATCATCAATTGATAACATATAAAATACACTCATTTGATGTTCATCACCTTCAAATGGAATACTTATAAGTGCTTCTCTTTGTTGCTGAGTAAGCAACTCTCTTCTGTTTAAAATCATATACAAACTACTCCTTTGTTAAAATTGAACTAAGCTATAAAGTTCATCCTTAGCCCCCTGATCTATTCCTATGTATCTTAATGTGATTTCCTGGCTACTGTGATTGAATGTGTCCATAATTAGACCTATATTATATCTGCTTACTTTGTAGGTCCAATAACCCCAGGTCTTTATTAAAGAATGGGTACCGAAGTTTTCTATACCTATGCTTACAGCTGCATTTTTTAATAATCTATAGGCTTGTGTAACACTTATATGCTCATTTAAACCCTTTCTACTTCTAAAGATATAATTATTGTGTCCAAGCTTATTTTGTTTTATATAGCTACTTAACGCTATTTTAATGCTGTCATTAAGCTTTATTTTCTTTTCTTTATTTGTCTTTTGCTCCTTTAGCACAAAATAATCTTTGAAATTAAACTTTTCCGTTAGAATATCACTTACCTTCACCTTAACTACATCGCTTATTCTAAGTCCAGTGTTTAACTGGAACTTGGCCATAATCCAGTCCCTTTCATTCTTTCCTTTTAAAAAAGTAAGAAAATCATTTATCTTCTTTTTATCTTTTATGGGTTCTACTATCATAAATTCACTCCTAAAAAGTGTCCTAAAGGGCACAAATTCAATGTACTATATTTATAATATATCACAGGAAACAATACATTCAAATACACAATAAGAAAAAAGGCTTTAGTTAAATCTACTATAAGCCTTTATATATCAACGCTTTATGCTGTTTTTACGAATGTATGATTTTAGTTAAAATCGTACATTTACCTCCTTTTGCGTGAACCATTGAATTATAAGGATTGTTAAGCCTTTAGTTAAATTTAACTGAAAACTAACTCAATATGTTTATTATGAGCAAAATGATTTTTTTGCTTTTTTTAATGAGTATAGTAAAATATAGTTCGATTGAAGTATACCGTAAACGAACGTGAACTAACAGCATTAAAAGTAGCATTAGATGGTGGGGAATATACATATAATCGGTTTGTTTTAAATGTGGACTTTAAACGAACGGATTAATATAATAAGGAGTGTAAATATATTCTAGCGATAGCTGTTTACTTGTTTACTTGAATATTGCATTTTAAAAGAATGCCTATTTCTAAGCTTTTCTTAATTTTTTGTTGCTTTTTACTTTGACAGAAGGAATTCAAGTCTACAAATTGATCACCACATTTAACCATCTCGTTATATTGAATTTATGTATAATTGTATTATTTTTTACGAATATTGACACAATAACCTATAAACAGTAAACTTATGCTGTAATACCTTTTTAATATTATGTAAAACTGTATTATAAATAATTTTCAGGAGGCTATATATATGTCAATTACACCTATTTCTCCAATTATCAACTTGCCAGTCATATCTGAGTCCGTTAATATTGATATTGCACCTACAAGTTAATATGGACAAGCTTATGATGTTGCTCGCATCACCACTATCATCCATTTAGCTGCTCCACTAGCAATCGCGCAAAAGTTTTTATTGCCTAAGTCAGATGAGTTGTGGTCAGCTAAAATGACAACTGAAGATGGTACTGAACTTCAATACACATTAGACGGAGTCGATGCAGGTGCATTAGAAAAATTAAAGGCAGATTATAAGTCGAAATCTGATTTATATTTATCAGATCCATCTAATGACATTAGAGACATACTAGCAATTTCAGTCGCAGGCTCCTTCAAAAAATCCCCCGGGGGGATGTGAACAAACCATGAATATGAGCCATTTTGCTGACTATTGATGCTTCAAAAAGGATTAAGCATTAATAGTAATATATTTTCATTATCAATGAAGGAACTTAGTCTACTATATGAGTATTGGTGTTTTATTAAGATAAATTCGCTACTTAGAAAGAGATATAAGCTAATAAGTACAGATTTTATAACTATTAATAGAACTGGAATATTTGTATCACTTAAAAAAGGCGTAACGTCTACATTGGTATATGAAAACCCTAATACAAAGGAAACCTTTAAGGTCAGTTATAATGCATTTAAATCACGAAAAACTAGTAACTTAGGTTCTAGAACTGAAGGTAGCAAAACAGTAACGCAAAAGCCTGATAACATGTTATCTATAAATAAAATTGGTAGTGATAAGGCTTATGAGTTTGTATTTGACGCAAAATATAAGATAGACACATCAATAGAGTACCAGAAAAGTTATGGTGGCATTGGACCTAAGGAAGAAGACATAAACACCATGCACAGGTACAGAGATGCCATTATATATAAAAATAATAAAACTGGGGCCTATAACAATTGTGTTTTTGGAGCATTTGTATTGTTCCCATATAAGGATGAAGAGGAATACAAAAACCATGATTTTTATAAGAGTATAGAAGAAGTAAATATAGGTGGCATTCCATTTCTTCCATCAACTACTGGGCTCATGGAAGAGTTTTTAGATAATTTAATAAATGAATCCTCATACTCAACCTTTGAAAGATCACTTGAGCCTATAGGGCGAGAAAATTATATAAAAGATGAATACTTTAGGGACAGAACAGTTCTTGTAGGATCGCTTAGAAATAAAGAGCAACTAGAAATAAAT
>NZ_CALEVF010000299.1 GCF_937920395.1 uncultured Clostridium sp.
ATTACAGTAGCGGGGGCTGCTGTGGATTTAAACCACATTCCCTTTTCACCTAATAATTTAGGCACCTAAAATTATATTCAATTATATTATTATTTTATTATAATTAAGGTTCAGTGTCAATATCATTTTAAAACTTAAACCTAGAGGGGACGGTTAACAACTAATGAACCAATGTACTTATTAGCCCACAAGAAAATGAATATCATTTTGCAACCTAGGTAACAATTAAAATGATACTTATTAAGCGAGGTGATTTTATGCCAAGAGCGGCAAGAATAAAAACAGATGATTCAATATTTCATATTATGTGTAAAAGTATAAGCGAGGTAACTTTATTCAAGGATGATGAAGATAAGAGACGGTATTTGTTACTTATAAAAAAGTATAAGACACTCCATAATTTCAAGCTTTACGGGTACTGTCTTATGGATAACCATGCTCATTTAATGATTGATGCTAACGGCTGTGATATATCAAAAATAATGCACGGAATAAATTTTTCTTATGCAATGTATTTTAATAGAAAATACGCGCGAGAAGGACACCTTTTTAAAGATAGATTTAAGAGTAAAATTGTTTATAGCGACAGGTATTTAAGGACCTTATCTCTTTACATGCACAATAATCCTACAGCCATAGTTGAGTATAAAGATTCTCCTGAAAAATACATCTTTTCTAGTTTATCAATATTTTTAGGAAAAGAACCTGATTCTTTCAACCTAGTTGATTATGTATTTGTTATGAGTCTATTTGGTAAAACCCTTAAAAGTGCAAGGAAAAATTACTATGACCTCCTCTTTAGATGTAATGAAGAAAAATTAGAACAAGAAATGGAATTTGAAGATGAAAAAACAGCTTATAATAGTGAAAGGAATATACTAATACGCAACTTTAAGCCAGAAGATATATTAGAATTCATAGCATCAAAAATGAATATATCAAAGATTCATCTTCATACTAAATACAGTAGAAAGTTTGTACATGCAAAAGCTTTAGCAGTTATTTTAATGAGAAGTCTTTGTAATTTTAAATCAAAAGATATATCTATAACACTTGGAAATATTACGCAAGCTAGAGTATCCAGATTAAGCAATATTGGTATAGGTTTAATTAGTACAGAAAAAAAATATGAAAATATTATTGATGATTTTATTAAATGTTATACTTAATAAGTATTATATAGAATTTTTAAAATTTAAAAATAATATATAACTTTGTTTTTTGTGATAACCTTGGACAAGCATGGTAAATACGCTATTTATTAATACATAGAATCAAAATACTAGATTAAATAGTTAATTTAGTCGTAAAAAGGTGCAAATTCAAAAAAATTTGCACCTAAATAATAGCTAATTAATTGTTAACCGTCCCTACTTATGCATGATTAATTGCAATAAATATAATCATTGTTAAAATCTCAACTAATTCATTATTAGCTCCCAAACTATCTCCTGTAAGTCCTGTAATTTTACTCTCGCAGAATTTATTAAATAAGAAGCTTAAAAATAACCCTGGAACTATTAATATAATACTTGTTTTGATTCCTATTAATACTGTTCCAAGTATAATAGTTATGATTCCAGCTATTACCAGTCTTTTCACATCAATATTCCCAATATATATATTTCCTGAACCTTTCTCTTTAGCATTTTTTCCTATAAACGATATAAATACCACAGTAAATCTTGCAATTATTGGAGTAGCTATTAATATAAGTGGTAAATTAATTTGTATGATGGCGGTCACCGCCGCATATCGTGCTAACATATCAAATACTATAGCGATAGTTGCGAAAGTGCCTACTGAACTATCTTTCATAACCTCAATTATTTTGTATTTATCACCTTTTAATGAAAAGAATCCATCGCATGTATCTCCAAGTCCATCAACATGCAATCCTCCAGTAATAATTATAGGTATAATAACTACAAATATTGCTGTAATATTTACCGGTAGCACTTTTATTAACAAATAATAAACTACCCATTGAACTAGTCCTATAAATAATCCTACTATAGGAAAAAATATAGATCCTCGCTTAAAGTTTTCTTTCTCGCACTTTAAACTTTTATTTATAGGTATTCTAGTGAAAAACTGGAAAAACAGTAAAAAATCATTTAAATATTCTCTCATTTATTACTTGCAATGCCCTACCATTGCAAGGTTCACCTCTTTCCTAGATAATAAAAATCATTTTAATTTTAAAGATAACCCGCAAGAAACCAGATATACCTCATCACTTTGGCTTGCTATATATTGATTTACGTACCCTGCTATATCCCTAAATACTCTACTAAGTTTAGTCTCAGGTACAAGACCAGAACCTACCTCATTAGTTACCATAACTAAATTTTTATTAGATACCCTAGCTTTTAATATTAACTTTTCAAACTGAGTCTTTATATCATCTAATAATAAATCTATCTTTACCATAGACATACTATCAAAGTCCATTTTTTCCTTAAACATTAAATTAGTTATCATAATTGTAACGCAATCAAGTAGTATATTGTTTATATTATATTTTTCTATAGCCTTATCTAAATCCAAAAATCCCTCATAGGTTGTCCATCTTGCATTTCTCGAGTCTATATGTTTTTTTATTCGATTTTCCATTTCCACATCTGTAACTATTGCCGTTGCTATATATAAAACATCATCAGTCTCTTCGAAAATTTTTTCAGCAAACCCACTTTTACCACTTCTACTTCCACCAGTTACTAGAGTTATTTTACCCATATATAATCATCTCCTAGATATGCATAATAGCATCAATATATAAATTACCATATTCATATTTAATAATGCTTATATCACCATTTTTACAACCAAATTTCCAAAATAAATCTATGTTTTCATCCATAATATAACAGTATATAGCTCTTATAACGCCAGAATGAGCACATATTAAAATATTATGAACATCTAACCTTTTAATATCATCCATAAAGCTCTTAACACGTTTGCATAACTCAATATAGCTCTCGCCCTGAGGTGGTACAAATTCTTTCCAATTATCCGTCCAACACAAACATTCCTTAGGATAAAACATCTTAATCTCTTCGTAAGTTTTACCTTCAAAGTCGCCAAAATTAGTTTCATTTATTCTACTATCTTGTATAATCTCCATTTCTTTTAACCCTAAAGCTAGTTTTGCCATTTCTAAAGTTCTTATTTTATCACTAACATATACTCTATCTAGTTTAATATCATTAAAGAATTTTTTTGCCTTATTCCCTTGAATTACACCTATTTCATTTAGGCCTATATCCAAATTACCATAATAAGATCCTTTTCTATTTTCTTCAGTTTGACCATGTCTTAACAAATATATATTCATAATTTATTCGCCCCAGTCTACCCTAAGATATGTCTAAGAGATTCTCTCTTATATCAATATACTTTTTACTATCAAGCTTCGCATCTTCGAACGTTCCCATATTATCCATTGTAAACAAAGCTGCTTCAATAATATTAAAAGCCAAAGGACAACCTGAACCTTCTCCAAGTCTCATGTTTAAATTAAGCATAGGTTTTAAGCCAATTTCTTTCATTACAAAAGCTGCTCCTGGTTCCGCAGATAAATGTGATGCAAATATATACCCTATTACTAATGGGTTTAATTTATAAGCGCAGAGTGCTGCTGCTGATGCTATAAAACCATCAATAACAATAGGCACCCTATTTTTAGCTGCACCTAGAAAACAACCACACAGTCCTGAAATGTCAAATCCACCAACTTTTGAGATAACATCAATAACATCATTTTTATCTGGTTTATTTACCTCAATAGATTTTTTAATAACCTTTTTTTTATTAATAAATTGCTTTTCTGTAATTCCAGAGCCTTTCCCAACTGACCCTTCAACCTCAAGTCCAGAAAACACGCTTAAGATTGCTGCACTTGTAGCAGTATTTCCAACCCCCATTTCACCTGTTCCAAACAAATCATAACCCTTGCAAACTAAATCATCAACTGTTTCAATTCCAACTTCAATAGCCTTAATAGTCTGCTCTCTAGTCATTGCGGGTCCCTTCATCATGTTTTTAGTACCATACGCTATCTTTTTATTAATAATTTTAGGATTATTAAAATCTGCATCAACCCCTACATCTACAACAGTAATATCACTTCCTGAAAATTTCGATAACGCATATACACCTGTTATCTTTTTAGTGAAATTATTCGTGACTGTAGCTGTTACGCTTTTAGGACAATTAGATACATCTTCCTCCACAACCCCATTATCACTACACATTATAACAACATTTTTTTTATTAATTTTATTATGTATGTTCCCAGTAATTCCTGCCATCTTAGCAATGATATTTTCTAATTCACCAAGACTTCCTATAGGTTTTGATAAACTATCAAGCCTATTCCATGCCATTTTTATTGCTTCATTATTTGGCGGTTCTATACTTTCCAATGTTTCTTGTAGAAGTCCCATTTGTTTATCCCCCTGCTCATCTAAGTTTATTACATTAATAGTATTCCAAAGGAAAAACTTTTTCAAGCAAAACAAATAATTAACATCAATAATGTTAATTATTTGTTAACCGTCCCTACCTTAATCACTCTCAACAACACTAATTAGTTGTTAACCGTCCCTACTTATTCCTCAAACTAAAAGAGCAGAGACACCTAAATGTCCCTGCTCTTTATATTTTCTACTAATAAATATCGTTATCATCTATAATTGGTAAGCTTTCTAAATTATTCGCTTTATTTTGATCAGGTAGACTTCTTAGGAATTCTTCCCCTTTTTTCGAAGTTGACACAGATACTCCACTTATATTTCCTTGCTTAGCTAATGAGACAGCTTGTTCTTTTGATATTATCTCTCCATTTTCAAGTTCGTATGCGGTTATCTCTCCTTGATTGTCTTTCGCCACTTTACTAATTGTATGAGTTGAGCCTTCGCTTTTATTCATAATAACACTACCTTTCCTATTATATTAAATGCATAAGTAAATGCACTTTTATTGATAGATACTAAAGCAATATTAGATATTATATAAAACAAAGTATCTTCCTATACAGTTTTACCAATTATATTAATTTTATGTTATGTATTATTTAAATTATATGGCAATAATATGGAGAGAGTTGTTGCAAGTTATTCGCATTTAGGTGTATACTATTTGTTGCTACTATTATTTTATGCATATAATTATTGCATAATTGCATAATTAATTTTGTAATACTTATAAGGAGGAAATTTATGATTAACATAAAAAATTTATATTTTACATATACAAATTCAAAACCATACATACTAGATAACATCAATCTTAATATCAAAAAAGGTAGTTATGTTTCAATCTTAGGTGAAAATGGTAGTGCTAAAAGTACTTTACTTAAATTAATATTAAATTTATTAAAACCTAATAGCGGTGAAATAATTATAGATACATCAAGAATAGCATATGTTGCACAAAAAGTTGAAAACTTTAATGCGCAGTTTCCTATAACAGTTTATGAAATGTTAAATTGCCATAGAAAAGTATTAAAACTTAAAGATAAAGGTCTAATTTCAAAAAGTCTTAATGCTGTAGGAATGGAAGATCATACCCATACTCTTATTGGAAATCTCTCTGGTGGTCAACAACAAAAGATTTTTATTGCTAGGAGTTTAATAGGTAACCCTGAGTTATTAATTTTAGATGAACCTTCTACTGGAATAGATATTCAAAGCATGGAAGATATATATGGAATTATTAAGGGGTTAAATGTTAACCTAGGTATTACAGTTGTTTCTGTAGAGCATAATTTAAAAGCTGCATTAGATAACTCTACAGATATTTTCGAAATGAGTAATCATAGTGGAATACTTTATACTATTAGTGATTATAAATATAAAATATCCGAGGAAAGGGGCTAACTTCACTTTATGTTTGAATATGGTTTTATGCAAAACGCTTTAATTGCCTCAGTTTTAATTTCTATATTATTCCCAATTGTAGGTGTTTTTCTAGTACTCAAAAGATACTCTATGATGGGAGATACAATGGCACATGCCTCTTTTGCAGGCGTTGCCATCGGACTCGTTTTTGGTTTTAATCCTATACTTGGCGCTTTTGCGTTTACAGCACTATGTGGCTTATCCATTGAATTCTTAAGAGATTATTACAAAAAATATGCTGAATTAATATTAGCAATTATGCTTACCTTTAGTGTAGGTATCGGAATAACCTTAATAAGTACAGGTAGAGCTGGCGCTAATGTTAATTCTTATTTATTTGGAAGTCTGCTAACTGTTACACAAACCGATTTATACATAATGCTTGTCCTTAGTATTATTTCAATAATAACAATATTTTCATTATATAATCAATTATTATATATTACTTTCGATGAGGAAGGTGCTAAGGTTTCTGGTGCAAAAGTTAAGGTAATTAACTACATCTTTGCACTACTAGTAGGTGCTACTATTTCAGTCTCTCTAAGAATACTTGGAATCCTTGTTATGTCATCAATGATAGCCCTACCTGTAGCAACAGCCCTCCAGTTAAATAAGGGATTTAAGAGAACTTTAATCTACTCTATAATGTTCGGTTTCATTGACATAATTTTAGGACTTGTCATCTCTTACTACTTAGATTGTGCGCCAGGAGGCAGTATAGCTTTAACCTCTGTTTTTGTATTAGTGGTTATAATCAGTAGTAAAAAAATATTATCAAGAGATTCAATGTAACTTAGAATTATCTAGTATTACATGTAGTCCAAATTAGAATTATAATTGAGGTGTCTATTATGTTACAGGCTATAAAACTAAGAAAATCCATTAGTAATTATAAAAATATTAATGTATCCCCGAAGCATTTACAAAAGATTAAAACTATTATATTGGAAGTTAACGATAATAAATTCTACCTATTTTTAGAAAACAAAAATATTTTAACTAAAAAAATTCTTAAAGACACAAATCACATTGATATGGGCATAGGACTTAGCCATTTATATAATTCGGCAATTGAACTAGGATACATGGTTGAATTAAAAAAAGCTCCACATGATGAAATAGGAAGTTCTTAGTATATTATAAGTGTCATCTTAAATAAAGGTTAAAACAAAAACTATGAACGCAGTTTATGCTAATCATAGTTTTTTTAATATATACAATTACTAAAATTTTTATTTATAAATTTTTTCTAAAGACTTTGCTTCTAAAAGCATCTTCTCATCATATCTTTTATGACCCATTAACTTAAAAATAATATCATCTCTTTTATATCCTACATCATTTTGATTAACGATAATATCAGTTTTTCTAAAACCTTTACCATTTAACTTATAGTCCTTAAATAGTCTTTTAATAATGCCCTTATTTATTTTAAGCAAAACTTCTAATTCTTCAATAGAATAAATCTCTTTTATTAAAATGTTTTCAAGTTTTCGCTGCATATCAATTTTATATTCTAAATCTAATCGCCTATTCTTATGTGGACCTGTCTTCCCCCTATGATGCAATGTACAAAGGTATCTAAAGTTAAGTGGGAATTCAATGCCACCTTGGCTTTTATAAACTATATGATGTTTATCAGCTAGCTTTCCACATACTTCACATGTTAACAAGATATCCCTCCTTTAAATTCTCTCCTTCGGATATGCATTAACGACTTCATAAGGATATTTAAAAATCCACCTAAGTTTTATTTTTGCTAGTATATTTTACTCCCACTTATATAAATGGGAAACTTTCCTTTTGAAATGTCGTTAAAATACTAAGAGGCAAAACAATTATTAGTTGTTTTGCCTCGTAATATTTATTGAATTTATATTTTATGATATGAATCTTCTACTAGAATTTATAGTTTTTAAGTTTATCTCCTAATATATCTCCTAGAGTTAATCCACTTTCTTCTTCTTGCTTATAATCTGAGAAATCTTCATTTCCTCTTGCTGCTTCTTTAATACTTAGGCTTATTCTTCTATCTTTTTCGTTTATTTCACCGATTTTAACTTTTACAACTTCTCCAACTTTTAATACGTCAGAAACCTTTGCAATACGTTCTTCTGATATTTCTGATAAATGAACTAGTCCTTCAACTCC
>NZ_CALEVF010000300.1 GCF_937920395.1 uncultured Clostridium sp.
CTCTTCCGATCTAGAAACTATATCTGGAGTTTATATTGTAAAAGCTTATAACCATGAAGATAAAACAGTGAAAGAATTTGATGAAATAAATCAAAAATTGTGCAAGGTTGGATTAAAAGCTCAAATTTATTCTGGATTCCTAATGCCAATTATGAATGTTATAAACAATATTGGATTTGCCGCAGTAGCAGGAGTGGGGGGAGTTCTAGCAGTAGATGGAATAATTACAGTAGGTGTAATTGCCAGCTTTTTAAGTTATTCAAGGCAATTTGCACGACCACTTAACAACTTGGCAAATATATTTAACACTCTTCAATCAGCTGTTGCTGGAGCTGAAAGAGTATTTGAAATATTAGATGCAGGAGAAGAAACGGAGGATGTAAAAGAGGCAAAAGAACTTAATAAATCCAAGGGACATGTTAAATTTAATAATGTATATTTCGGATATAGAAAAGATATTAATATTCTTAAAGATATTAGTTTTGAAGCTCAACCTGGTGAGAGTATAGCACTTGTTGGACCAACAGGGGCAGGGAAGACTACAATTGTAAATTTGCTTACAAGATTTTACGATGTTACAAGTGGGGAAATATATATTGATGGTGTTGATATAAGGGAATATACAAGAGATAGCCTTAGAAGATGTTTTGGTATAGTGCTTCAAGATACCTATCTTTTTACAGGAACTATCAAAGAAAATATAAAATATGGTAATTTACAGGCAACCGATGTTGAAGTACAAAATGCAGCTGAAATGGCCAATGCACATGAATTTATAAGGAGACTTCCAGAGGGGTATGAGACAGTACTTTCGGAGAGTGGAAATAATCTTAGCCAAGGACAAAGGCAACTATTAGCTATTGCAAGAGCTATATTAACGGATCCATCTATATTAATATTGGACGAAGCCACTAGTAGCGTTGATACCAGAACTGAACTTAGAATACAAGAAGCCATGCTAAAACTAATGAAGGGTAAAACGAGTTTTATTATAGCACACAGGTTAAGCACTATAAGAGATGCAAACAAAATAATGGTTATAGATGATGGACAAATCATAGATATGGGAAACCATGAGGAGCTTATAAATAAAAAAGGCAAATATTATAACATGTATTTTAATCAATATAATAATAGTGATGAGCAGTAACTAATTGATGTAAATAAAATAAGTAAATAAAACAATATAAGCCATAGTAATCGTGTAACAAGAAGACTACTATGGCTTATATATTGAGATTTTAAATGTTTTCGACTAACTGAATTTTTAATCCATTAGGATCTAATATGTAAAAAAACTTTACATGTGGATTTGGCTGCGATATTTCATCTTGAATATCTATACCCTTTTCTTTAACAAAAGCCATCATTTCATCTACTGAATTCACTATAAAACCTAGTGAAATATTATGGCCAAGGTCTACTTTTTTTAATGATTTATCGCAAATTAATTCAATCTTTGTCTCATCATCTCCCAAAAATGCAATTTCAACGTAAGGTCCTGCATTGAAGCGTCTATTAATATTAAGTCCAACTATATCTTGGTAAAATTTTAAAGATTCTTCTAAATTATTAACCATTAATGTACTCCAACAAAACTTCATAATTATTTAACCCCTCCTGTAATTATATATATTATATATTAGTTATATTATATACTTACACAAAAATTATTTCATGTCTTTGAATAATAACATTATTAAAATAATAGAAACCCCAATTATTAAAATTATAGTATTCTTGTTTTCTACTAATTTTTTACGCTTTGATACTAAATTATCATTATTAGGTTTTTCTTTAGTTTCTTTTCCTTTTTTAGATCTTAACAGTGCAAGTATAATTATTAAAAAACCAAAGAAGTTAGCAACTTTGGGTAAATACTTAAGTATATTTTCCATTATTTTTCTCCTTCAATAGTTGAGATTTGAAAAAAATCAAGAATATTTTTCAATCACAATGACCATATATAGATATTGTTGATATTTCAGCATCGCAGATGTTGATTTGATACTTTATAATTACATTAATTTTAACATTTATGATTACTATATAGCAAGAAAATTTATTTTGATGAAAGGGCGGTATATGAGTGCTATTTCGTGGTATCATTATCAATGATAGATTTATTAGATAGGATTTTTAAATAATCTTATGTTTAGAGTTAAGATATTAATAAAAAGGAGATTATACAATGATTTTAAGTAATGATGATAAATGTTGGTGTAAAAGTGGACTAAAATATAAGGAATGCCATTTGGAATTTGATAAAAAACTACAGACTTTTAAGAAACGATGCTGCATAGTTCCCAAAAAAAAGCTTATTAAGAATAAAGAACAAATTGAAGGAATTAGAAAAAGTGCAAAAATTAATAATGGTATTTTAGATTTAGTAAGTGAGAAAATTAAAGAAGGAATGACCACAGAAGATATTAATACACTTGCTTATGAATATACAATATCCAGAGGCGGAATTCCAGCTACTCTCAATTATGAGGGATTTCCAAAAAGTCTTTGTACATCAATAAATGATGAAGTATGTCATGGAATACCAAGTAAAGATGTAGTACTTAAAAATGGTGATATTATAAATGTTGATGTAAC
>NZ_CALEVF010000301.1 GCF_937920395.1 uncultured Clostridium sp.
GCACCTGCCTTGCACGCAGGGGGTCAAGGGTTCGATTCCCTTTATCTCCACCAAAAAAACAGTCTAATATGGACTGTTTTTTTTTCGTTAAAAATTAGTTTTAAATTAAGAAATATAATAAATAAGATGTTAAAAATGTTAACTAAGTTTGAATATGAAAGGAGAGCTACATTGTCACTATATAGAATAAAGCAGTTTTACAGATCATTAGTTGCTAAAATTAATGATAAAGATGTAGATTTCCTAAAAATTCATTTAAAAAATTATGAATTGAAGTTATTTAATCAATTACCTAAATATGAGCAAAAGCATTGTATAAATGTAGCTAGAGATGTAGAAATAAAGTGTACACAGAAAAAAATACAATCATTTGAATTGATAAAAGTAGCATTGCTACATGATATAGGTAAGATATACAGTACAATGAATCCAATAGATAAATCTATAATGGTTGTACTAAATAAAATAACAAATGGAAAGATTAGAGTATATAATAAATTTAAAAATGTTAATATATATTATAACCATGGAGAGATAGGATATGAAATATTAAAACAATATGGGTATGATGATAGATTTTTATTTTTAGTAAAAAATCATCATAATAATATAATGGATGATATAGAACTGAATATATTAAAAGAATGTGATGATAAAAATTAAGAAGCTAATAGTAGTTTCTTTTTTTATGACTATTTATAATAAGACTTAAAAATATTTATTATTTACGTTAAAAAAAGTAAAAAAATGTATGCTAAATAACATTATTAATAATAAGTGAAGAGTGCTAGAATATAAATAAATACATATACTAGGAGGATAAAATGAATTCAAAGGAAAGAAGAAAATATATAAAAAATCTATTAATTACAAATGATAATACATATAAAGGTCAGTTTCTAGCAGAAAAATTAGGAGTTACAAGGCAGGTCATTGTAAAAGATATAGCAATTGTAAGAGCAGAGGGAGTAAACATAATTGCAACTCCAGAAGGTTATTTAATTCCTAGCGAAGAAAATAATTTTGTACGGAAAGTAATAGCAGTTTCACATGGCCGTAATGACATATATGACGAGCTTGAATGCATTGTTAAGTTCGGTGGAGTAGTAGAAGATGTAACAGTAGAACACCCTTTATACGGCGAAATAAGAGCAATGATTATGATAAAAACACTTATGGATATTGAAGAATTTACAAAAAAGTTTAAAGAATCAAGTGTTCAACTATTATCATCGTTAACTAAAGGTGTACACCTTCATACTATAAAGGCAGAAAACGAGGAAATTATTGAATGTATTATAAAGGAATTGAAAGAAAAAAAATATTTAATTTCTGATTAGTTTATTTTATTTTATATAATATTATTTTAACCAATCAAATAAGAGGTGAATCTTCTGAAAGGGAAAAAGACGATAGCAACTATTATAGTGATAATATTATTTATTATAATTTTTTTAGGTAACATAGTTAATCTAGCCATAAATATTGAATGGTTTAAAGAAGTTGGATATCTATCTGTATATTTTACTAAGATAACATCTATTTTAAAGTTAATGGTACCAGTATTTATAGTATGCTATATATCAATCTGGACATATTGTAAAACATTTAAAGGGATTTTTTTAAGAGGTAAAAAGATTGATGATGTTAATAAAAATAAAGAAAAAATAAAACATGGTATTAGTATTTTAATCAATACTATAATTTCTTTTATAATTTCTTCTAGTTTTGCATCTAAATATTGGTATACAATATTACAATTTACGAGTACTACAAAGTTTAATACTTTGGATCCATTATTTAAAAAGGATATTTCATTTTTTATATTTAAACTTCCATTAATTGAATCACTATATAAGATGGTTATAATGATTATTGCGGGTTTAATGATAATTACAATAATAACGTATAGTATATTAAGGGTAAAAAATCATATAATGTATCCAAAAAAAAGGAACAATTTATCTTTACTTAAAAAAGTTAAAAAAGTTAAAAACACAAGAGATAAATTAACTCTATTTGCAACAAGGCAACTTGCCACTTTATTTGCAATTGTATTGTTATTATTATCTTTAGGATATTTAATTAAATCGTGGGATTTAGTATACTCACAAAAGGGAATAGTCTTTGGGGCAAGTTATACAGATGTACATGTAACATTAAGGTTTTATGAGATAATAGCGGTAGTATCTTTGATATCTGCTATAATTACATTTATAAGCATATTAAAATATAAGATAAAACCCATAGTTATATCTATTATTGTGATAGCTACTTTAGTTATTGGGGAAAGTATAACATCAACTGCAGTTCAAAAATTTGAAGTTCAATCAAATGAAAAAACCTTAGAAAAACCTTATATTCAGTACAATATAGATAGTACAAGGAAAGCTTTTAATATAAATAATATAGATGAAATACCATTTGAAATAAAAAATAATTTAACCAAAGATGATATTAAAGAAAATAAAGATACTATTAGTAATATAAAAATAAATTCGTATAAGCCAGCATTAGAATTTTATAATCAATTCCAATATTTAAGGTATTACTATGGATTTAATGATATAGATATTGATAGATATTATATTAATGGAAAATATAATCAAGTATTTATTGCACCGAGAGAAGTTAATTTAGATTCTTTAAAAGGCAATTCAAATACTTGGCAAAATAGACATTTAGTTTATACACATGGATATGGGGTAGTAGTGAGCAAGGTGAATTCCGTAACGGGAGAAGGACAGCCAGATTTCATAATTAACAATATACCACTAGAAAATAAAACTAATATAAAGTTAGCAAATCCCAGAATATATTTTGGTGAAAAAACCAATGATTATAGCATTGTTGATAATAAAATTGGAGAGCTTGATTACCCTAAAGGTGGGGAAAATCAAATGAATAATTATGATGGTAAAGCTGGTATAAAGATGAATATTGTTAATAGAATCCTATTTGCAATAAAACAAAAAAGCGCTAAATTTTTATTGTCCGATGATATTACATCAAATAGTAAAATATTAATTGATAGGAATATACTTGAAAGAGTAAAAAAAATTGCTCCTTTTTTAACATATGATAATGATCCGTACATTGTAATAAATGGTGGGAGATTATATTGGATTATAGATGGATATACAACTTCCAATAGATACCCATATTCACAGCCACAAGATGGAAAAAATTATGTAAGGAATTCAGTTAAAGTTGTTATTGATGCATTAGATGGAACTTCTGATTTTTATATAGTTGATAAAAATGATCCTATAGTAAATAGTTATTCAAAAATAT
>NZ_CALEVF010000302.1 GCF_937920395.1 uncultured Clostridium sp.
TCTCTTGACATAACCATAAATACTCTAATTTGTCCATAAAGCATTACAAGTAGTGTTGAAATCATACCGATAACTGCACCAGTTCCAACAAGCGCTGCTCCCCAGTTTATACCGAATCTTGCAAGAGCTCCTGGAACAGCATTGTTCTCGATTATTTCTTTATACGGAACCATACCTGTTATAACAAGTGCAACTGTAATGTAAAGTACAATGACTACTCCCAGGCAAATAGCAAGTCCACGAGGTACATCTCTCTTTGGGTTTATAGTTTCTTCAGCAGCAGTTGAAACTGCATCAAAACCAATATACGCGAAGAATATAATTGAAGCACCTGCCATAACACCACTCCATCCAAATGGAGCAAAGGGTTTATAGTTAGCTACATTAATATGGAATACTCCAAGGATTACAAATAAAATAATTACTCCAACTTTTATCATGACGATTTTATTGTTCAATTTCGCGCTTTCTTTTATTCCTATAAATAATACCCACGTTACAAACATAGTTATAAGAACTGCAGGTAAGTCAATAAAGCCACCAGCTGATGGAGTTTTAATTATTGCGGTAGGCAAGTTTATGCCTGCGGAACTTAATAAACCCACAAAGGTTCCTGACCATCCAGACGCAACGGCGGCGGAGGATACTAAATATTCAAGCATTAAGTCCCATCCTATAATCCAGGCTATTAATTCTCCAAAGGCAACATAAGAGTATGCATAAGTACTTCCCGCAACTGGAAACATTGTAGCAAGTTCAGAATAAGTAAGAGCACAAAGTGCACTTATTACTGCAGCTACTATAAATGACAAAACAACTGCAGGTCCTGCTAAATGAGCACCGACACCTGTTGATACAAAAATACCGGTACCTACAACGGCACCTATCCCAAGCGCTGCAAGGTCTTTTGATGTAAGATTCTTCTTTAAATCAGATTTTTCGGCAGAATGTAACATTTGTTCTAGAGTTTTCTTTTTCCAAATATCCATAATCTTTTTTCTCCTTTTATTAAATTTTAATTTTATTTAAATCACTTTATTTACATAAGATATGTGTTCTATTTATTAATGGTGATGTCTCCTTATTTAATTTGTTTGTATTTTTAACTATATAAAAAATAAATAGGATGCTAAATGTGAATAAAAAATATTAATAAGAATCATTATATAGAAAATTTGGAGAATTGAAAAGAAGTTAATTTACCTTGTTAGGCTCATTGGTGTGAGGAAATATCAAATACGATAACATAGTGCTATTTTCTATGATTTAATAGGTAGTATAAATATTGACAAGATAATTTAATTATAATAGACTTAATTTGTAAAAAACTGTATAGTTATTTTTAAGCTAAATTTATTATTAAGGGAGATATGAATATGATAAATAAAACTATAGATTTATGGGGCAATTTTCCATATGAAAATAAAGGAAATGATGATTTTAGACCAACTTTAGATACATATTTACTTAAAGGAGATAAATTAAGGGGAGCTGTTGTCATATGCCCAGGGGGTGCATATGCGTATATCTCATTAAGAGAAGCTGAACCAATAGCTATTAAATTTAATTCTGCAGGTTTCCATGCATTTGTATTATATTATAGCGTTGCTCCAAACAAATATCCACAGCAATTATTGGATGTATCAAGGACAATGTGTATACTTCGTGAAAATTCTAAGGAATGGAAAATTGACGTTGATAAAATTGCGGTGTGTGGTTTTTCAGCAGGTGGTCATGTAGCTGCAAGTCTTGGAGTTTATTGGGATGAGACTTGTTTAAAAGGGATACCTGGAATTGATGTAGGCAAAAACAATCCAAATGCTCAAATTCTATGTTATCCTGTTATAACAGCAGGAATATTTACTCATTCAGAGTCACTTCGTAATTTGATAGGAGATAATGCAAGTAATCTATTAAAGGAGAAGATGTCATTAGAAAATAATGTTTCAGAGAAAACACCACCTACATTTTTATGGCATACATTTGAAGATGGATCAGTACCAGTTGAAAATACATTGTTATTTGCTAGGGCGTTAAGAAACAAAAAAATACCTTTTGAGTTACACATATACCCAGAAGGACCTCATGGGTTATCACTTGCTAATGAAGAAACAGAGGAAGAAGGCAGGGGGGTGTATCCAAATGTTGCTACTTGGATGGATTTATGTATTACGTGGTTAACTAATTTATTCTCAAAGAAATAGAAGAAAAATAAAATTTATAAGAACATATATTTTGCCTGAAACACCTATATTTAAAGCATTATCAAAAATTAGTCATAGATTGTTCATAATATTGACACTTAAATGCAATAATTATTTGTTACTATTGTTAATAGATACAGAGGAACTACATATAATGAGTCCTCAAAAATATGTAAACAAAAATATCAAAACAATACTAAAGATTAAAGATATCAGGTAAGTATTAATGAAATAATTATATAGCCTTTAAGGGCGGAATGGAGACGAATTATTATGGAAATCAATGTTAAAACGGTATCAAAAAAATCAGCTATCTCAATAACTTTATTTGTATCTGCTATAGTTGTAGCAATCTTAGGTGTTGCACTATTTGCGGATAATATCTACTTGTATAGAACTAGTTTTAGTCAAGCTGTAGCTCAAGGTTATGCAGCTGGTACTGTAAGAAAGGCATTAGTCACATCACAATTACTACCAGGCATATTCCAACCTATTGCTATGTACGGTGGTCTTGCATTGCTTCTATTAGGATTAAGTAAAATCAGTGATAAAGTTTCAAGATGTTTAACAGTTTTAACTAACACTGAAAATTGCAATGATGCTACTAAAGAAAACTGCGTAGATCAAGTAGATCAAAACGTTATTAAGGTAGAAAAGGTCGAAACAATTAGTTCACCAGAAATTCCGGACGAAACTCAGAAAATATAGATAAACATAAAGAAGGACTTGTCTTAGTAGTTAGCTAGGGCAAGTCCTTTATATTTTTTTGTTAATTAAAAAATCCATAAATTACTTGATATTTACAACTGCATTTTTATCTACGATGTTCCACCAAGTTTTGCCTGGATTTAAGGGTAAATTATTACCTTTATTATCAGTTAGTATTGTTTGTGAATTCACAGTCTTTTTCTTCCAAAGCATTTTAACATATTTGCCATTGCTTATGACATAACCATTTCCATTGCCAACAAGTTTAATGTCTAAATGACTTCCATCTGATTGAATTTTAATGGTGGTTATTTGGACAACTACATTTTTAACATTTAAGGGAAGATTATCTTCTTTATTAGTTGAAGTTTTTCCATCCATGCTTTTTAGGTAAAATCCATCTTTATAGATGTATCTAGTGTCATAATATTTATTCAATTTTAAAAACACATCGGATGCTTTAGTTAGTCCAGTATTATCCCAATAGAGTTTATTGAAATTTAATTTTGCAGTGGGTGAGTATGCAAATTTTTTGCTTTTGATAAGCTCTCTTAATTTATCTGTAGAGGTATAAAGGTTATGAGGAGCTTTTCTTATTGAATCCCTCCAATAAGTAGAAGAATTATTCATTTCATTCATACTCATTAATTTTTCTCTATTTATTTTAAGAAGAGCTTCTTCACTTCCGCCACAATGTGCAAAAGGCAAATTATATTCCTTTGAAATATCTAAAAAATAAGCCCTGGCGCTTCTAATTGGACCAATTTTTTTTGGGCTTTCCTTTTGAAATAATGCAATAAACCTAGGGATCCCGCCCTCAGCCATTGTTTCATAAACTATATCCGCATCATTTAATCCAGACTGAGGTCTTGCGTCTACAGAATTCTCGACTATTGCAAGTACAGCGATATTATCAAACACTTTCTTTGTTACCAACTCACCAGTATAGGGCGAAATATATTTTTGCGATGTTTTCACAGGTGGTTTTGTTTTGGTTTGTGGTGCTGGAACACTTTTTTTACCACACCCCTGGGATAAAAAACTTACTGAAATAATTATACATAACATTAGTTTAAATTTATTTTTCAAACTAAACATCTCCTTTAGTTTTAAGTATCAAAATATCTGGTCATAATAAATCTTTCTACAAGTCATAGATAATCACCTTTATATTTAATACTTTTAGTAAAATATAAAATACTTTGATTGAAATATCTATTATAATATAAAAACTTATACTATAATAGATATTAATAAAGATTAAGTATTAAAGAATATAAATATCAATAATATGTTGAGGGGTGATTTTTATGTATGATGTAATTATTATAGGGGCAGGAGTGGTTGGAGCAGCTATTTCAAGAGAACTTTCAAGGTATGATTTAAAGATATGTATTTTAGAAAAGGAAGATGACGTTTCAAACAAAGCGTCCAAAGCAAATAGTGGGATAGTTCATGGTGGATATGCAGCAAAGTACGGAACATTAAAAGGACAATTATGTGGAAAAGGGAATAAAATGTATAAGAAACTTGAGGAAGAGTTAAATTTTGGATACAGGAAAACGGGAGCCTTGGTGATCGGATTTGATGCTAGTGATGATAAAAAAATTAAGGAACTTTATGAAAATGGTCTAAAACTTGGATGTGATGATTTAGAAATTATAAGAGGTGATACGTTAAGAGAAATAGAGCCAAATTTAAATAGTGAAGCAAATGTAGCACTTTATGCTAAAAGTGTTGGGGTTGCCTCGCCTTATGAATTTACAATCGCTTTAGTTGAAAATGCCATAACGAATGGTGTAGAACTTAAACTTGAAAATGAAGTAACATCTATAGATAAACTAGAGGATAAATTTATTGTTCATACTAATAAGCAAGATATTGAAGCAAGATATGTTATAAATGCTGCTGGGCTCCATAGTGATATGATATCTAATATGGTAGGAATAGATGATTTTAAAATAGTACCCAAGAGAGGACAGTATATTCTAATGGGAAAAGAGCAAGGTCATCTTGTAAATACAGTTATTTTCCAGGTTCCAACAGACAAAGGAAAAGGGATATTAGTAACTACAACTTATCATGGTAATTTTATGATAGGACCTAATGCAGAAGAAGTAAATAATGCGGATGATGTATCGACTACAACGGAGACGATAAAAGAGGTTATAAAAACTGCAAGATTGTCCATACCTGATTTTAAGGTGAGAGGGGCATTAACTACTTTTTCAGGTATAAGGGCTACTAGTAGTACGGGAGATTTTATAATTGAGGAAAGTAAAGTTAAAAACTTCATAAATGTTGCTGGAATAGATTCTCCAGGTCTTACATCATCTCCTGCAATAGCTGAGATGGTGGTAAATATAATTAAGAGGCTTGACCCTAATTTATCATTAAAGAACAATTTTAATCCTTATAGAAAAGGGATAGTAATAAATAAAGATAAAAATTTTGATGGGAAAGTTGATGATAAAGATCCAGATAAAAATATAATATGCAGATGTGAGAACGTTACAGAGTCAGAAATTGTTGATGCTATCCATAGAAACATTCCAATTAATTCTACAGATGCCATCAAAAGACGTACAAGAGCAGGAATGGGAACTTGTCAAGGAAATTTCTGTCAAAAAAGAGTTAAGGCTATTATTGCAAGAGAACTAAATATTTCTGAGGATAAGGTGACGATGCGAGGAAACAGTGTTTCTAAACCACCAGTTAAGGCTGAAATAAATTTAATTAGGAAATCTGAGTATTAAGCTACATTAATAAGAAGGGGATGAATAACTTATATGGATAGATTAGTAAAGATTAACGCTAAAGAGGATATATTTGATAAATATAAAAACACACCTATTAGTGATTTGTTAGAATATCATGATTTGCTCAAACCTTATGAGGAAGTAAATAGTCCCCAGATGTTAATTGGAATGTGCATGGATAATAGAAAATATCTTCATATACCAAACAATTTTGCATTTATAATTCGTTCCGGTGGAGGAACATTACGTTTTAGTGAATTTAAGGTTTCATATACAATAGCTATTGGAGGAATTAAAACAATTGCACTTATTGCCCATAATCATTGTGGAATGGTCAATTTAATGTCTAAAAGAGAACAGTTTATTCAAGGGCTTGTCGATATAGTTGGATGGGAAAAACAAAGAGCAGAAGATCATTTTATGAACTTTGCTCCAATGTTTGAGATAGGAAATGAAATAGAATTTGTGCTTGAAGAGGCTAAAAGGCTCCGTACAAAGTATCCTAATATTCTCATAGCCCCACTTTATTATAATGTAGATAATAATTTAATATATTTATTAAAAGAAGATTTATAAATTGATTTTTATAAGTAGTTTCTACAATTGGTTTAAGCTAGTTTTGTTTAAGACTAGCTTAGATAAACGCCTTATAGGTAAAATTGCAATAATTACACAAGTTATTATAGTTTCAAGACCCATGTATGAGCCGTTATACAAAAATGAGTATAAATAAACGGATGTCCCCTTTGGAGCATAGCTACCGAAAAATACTACACCAGATATAAAATGACATGCAAATCTTGTTAGCATTGCACAGATTACACCAGTAAGTATCCCTGTAATTTTAAAGGATCTAAAGTATCCAACTATTCCAATGGCCATAAAAGGAAGAGGATAATCAAACAATACTTGGACTGGGTGGACTGCAAAAGGGGTCATTATAAAATTTATTATTCCAAATAAAAAGCCAGTTAAAAAACCAACTTCTGGGCCATAAAACAAGGCTATTAGGACTATTGGAACCATACTTCCAGCAGTTACGCTACCACCTTGAGGTAATTTGATAATTGTAATAAATTGTAATGAAGTAGATAATGCAAGAGATATACCAACTAACGTTATCATTTGAGTAGTAAATTTAATTTTCCTAACTTTTATAACAGCATAAATCAATATTAGTACCCCGAGTAGTGCAAAAAGAGCAATAGGGCTTTTGGTAATTTCGGTAATTCTTTCATTAAAAGACATTTGTATAACCTCCACGTATTGTGCTACAGAAGTATTATGGTGAAACCAAAAAAAACTATGTTCACAAAAGGAACATAGTTAATGTATTTATACATCATTACCGCTTTCCTCCGCTGGTATTAGCCAGATCAGGTATAAGGGTCAATGAATTAAA
>NZ_CALEVF010000303.1 GCF_937920395.1 uncultured Clostridium sp.
AATTATGATAACTACACGCGAGATAGAAATAAACAATGAACCTGTTATTTTAGATATAGAGTACTTTTACTTTAAAGAAGACGGCCAGGTAAACATAAACATTGAAAGTATAACCAATGAAGGTGAAGATGCTACAGACATGATTACAATGGTCCAGCGCCAGGATATTATTGATATGTGCCAAACACATTACGAAAACCACGTATTTAATGAATTAGAAAAAGTATTTAACCGTATTCATTACGACATAGAGGATAATTTGTAGAAGGAAGTATAATGCAAATCACCTCTTTTTAAATACTACTGCGTCTATTTCATCGAGTCCGCGGAATGCGACATTAACGTATATATTCTTACCATTTCTTGCTATTATACCGGACTTTATTAGTCTGGCCAATGCTGTTCCTAATGTTGCATAAGGAACTTGCATCTCTTTTTGAAGCCTATTCCTTAGATGCTTATCTAGTGCGAAAGGCGTAAACATGTCAAACTTGATTAGTATTTTGATAAGATTTATTTCTATGTCCGCCGATGACCCAAATTGACCAGCGATTAATCTAATGAAGGAATCTTCAGAAGGAAGTATAATCGTTTTGGACTTTAATTTAGGTTTATTATCTATGTTTAAATTAAGTTGCATTATTTATCTAAATAAGAAAATATATGTGAAATTACAGAAATCGTCCAACCATTGCCAATCATTTTTAATCTTTGAGTTGATGAAACATGATTTGTATATCCGTCTTTCATCGTTTGCAGCCTTTCACATTCTAAAGGAGTTAATCTTCGGATGCGAGAGTTTATATTTGCCATTTGACCACAATTTTCATCTGTTCTCGCGCGAGCTGCTAATGTGCCAGTTTTACCATTATCACGAAATCTAATACCTTCATCGGTTCTATAATCACAGCCTTGTATTAATACTTTAGCTCTTTTATCTTTAATATCAAGTGTACCATGCTTACCGTCTTCATAATAAGCCCTACTATCTTGAGCAAAACCATCTCCATACTGCAAATTATTTGCAGTATATACTAAATTATCCTTCTGAACTGTAGTAATACAATTAGTTTTACCATCTTCTCTTGCTTCAAGCATTTGTTTAGTTGGACATCCTTTAGTTCTATCTGATGTATTTTCGGGGTTACGTCCGCGCATTGCTACTATTTGAATAGCATTTGTCTGTCCTGTATCTAAGCAATATGTTTTACCATCATTATGGCTTAATGTACCAGTTCCACCTTTACCTGTTTTACTCGAGCATGGCATTGTATTGTGGACTATTAAATCCATGTCTGAATGATTACCGCCAGAGTGTGCGCCTGCCGTAAAACAACTAGCCTTATCTTGATTATTCTTTACGTTCCCCTTAACATCAATCTTTATAATATCATAGTTATGTTTAGCTGTTTGTGAAGCATGGCCACCAATACGCAAAGTATTGTTTTTACCGTTAATATTCATTCCATCGAAACCAAACTTGGGGTTTTTAATATAATATTTCTCATCAACTTCTGGCTCAAGTATGTCTTTTAATAATATTACTTTGTCTTTCGGTTGTGGTATTATACATTTTAAATCTCCAAATAAACCGTCGTGTTCTGCTCCAATGTTGGTCCAGTACAATCTTCGCCTATTTTGAGCCGATACTAATGCACTATTAATTTCAATAGGATTTATACCTATTGATTGACTAAGAATTTTCTGCCATTTAGCGCCCATGATTACGTTTTCTAATAGGAATTTAACATCAGAATTGTACTTTCTTATATCTGTTAAGATGCGGATATACTCCCAAAATAGGTAAGATTGACCTTCAAATTCAAAGTTTTGACTCTTTAATTCCAGATAATGTTCTAACGTTAATATTTCTATTGAATCTTTAGTGCTCATTCCTTTACGTTTGCCAGCAAAACTGAAACTCTGGCAAGGCGAACCTCCTATAAGCAAAGATATAGGCTTTAATTTACTCACATCTACCTCCGTAACGCTTCCTAATTGTATTGTATTAGGATAGTTAACCATTGTTACTGTAATGGCATACTTATCTATCTCTGAGGCATAGTAGTTATCTACTTTTTTTCCTATTCTATCTAAACTCTGATTGCCCCCTGAGCAACCATCAAAAAGACTTAAAACGTTAAATTCTTTTCCCATAATTACTTTAATTCTCTATAATATTTATCCATTTTTAACTTATCTAATGATCTTTTTTGTATACTATCACATAGTTTAGTTAATTCTAATTGTAACTTACTTGTATCATCCGCGCACTCCTTAATTATATCTAGATACTCTTTATGCTTTTTGGTAGTGCTAAATAACCTATTATTATGACAAAATACTACATAAGGATTAATCATATACTTACTCTTTTGGCTTATCTTTATTACTAATCCCTTTTCTATTAAGCTAATAAAAGATTCTCTTACGTTATCTATTGATGTAGTATAATGTACTTTATCTGAGCCATATATATCTATTGCTCTCTCGCTTGCTTTAGCATAAACTCTTAATAACTCCGCCGAATACCTAAACACACTTGATTGGTCTGAGTAATAAGTAAGCCAATTGAACAATACATACTCAGATGGAGGTAAATAGAACCCTAAATTACTATAATGACGTGTAAACCTCTTATTTATAGATGGGGTTTGAAGTTCTTGCCTTGGATATAGCTCTTTTAATGTAGTATTTTCTACTTTTTTAGTGTTTCCTGCCTGTTTCAAATTTGCATTAATTTTATATGTTTGTTATTATAAGGGTACACACTATGGTTTTTAGTTAGTTTTTAGTACTTATTAATTATTATGCTTTAAGGCTATTTATAGTTAAAGTGTTATTAAACCATATAGTTTTGATTATGCTCGGCGCCATTTAAGCTTTTGTTTTATCTAATAATCTTAATACATGCTTAATGCTGAAAATATCATACTCTAATACTTCTGGCTCCTCAAGCATATCATTTAACTTTTTTGTTAGAATTGTATTTGAATCTAACGTGAAGTCTCCACGCTTTACCAAACTAAAAATAAAATCCTGAAAGTACTCTTCAAGGCTATTAACAGATTTAATACTATCTTCTGGAAAGTTAGTTTCAATAGTCTTACAAAACATATTTGATGATTTAATCAATTCATTAAACTTTTGCTTATCTGAGTGTTTAAACATTCCTAAGAACCGCGTATAAGATTCATTTTGAACTTTAGACAAAGCACAGAATATTAATAATGCTCTATGTGTTTGTTGTTGTAACTCTTCCTGTAATTCCGTCATAATTTATTTTTTCATAAGGTTAGCATTGGTTAAACATTGGTTATTTGCCTTATAGCCAGCCATTGCACTATCATTACTTAATTTTAGATTGACTAATTTATCATAATCTGTTTTTAGATTATAGCACCATCCTGATAAAAAAATAACTCCAAAAAATAACAAAGCAATAGTTAAAAACAACCAACAATATGCCTTATCAGCCTTTACAGAGCTTTTATTTATTGCTTGTTGCAACCCTTCATTTAATACTTCGTGTTTAGTCATTAGGTAGGTTTTTAAGGATTTCTATTAATTCGTTTTTTGTTGATTTGATGTAATCACGAATTCCTATTCCTATTTTAGCGTTGTTTAAATAATCATCATACCACTCTTTCAAACTACGCTCTTTAATAACGGTAGCCCAAATGCCTTTTAGCATTAAATATTGAAAACCATTATAAAAACCATTTGTTATTGTGTTATCATAAACATATTCTTTATTAACAGTTCCAACTTCACCACTATTAGTAATATTAAAAACGGGATTATATTTAGCCCCCTCAACTAAACCCCTCTTAATAGCCTCTTTTGTTAACGTCTCAGTCACTTCAGCGTCTGTGGCTATTCGTTTTATGGCTTTTGTATAACAAACAGATCCTTTTATCCATTCATTGTTATAACCTAAACCATAACCATAGCATCTGTTTTCATCAATTTTTTCAATAAAATATAATGAACCCATTTTAGTCCAATTCCATTTACCCACCTCGTGTTTAGGTTTATTTTCAAAAGCATCTAATCTATCGTTTAGTTCTTTTCTTAATTTTTCTATCTCTGTCATTTTATTTGTTTTTTTGATTATATAATAATATCAATAGTTTTTAAGTAATCAGAAAATTCTTTCCTTGTCTGAATCATCCATGAAGCGTAAGAGTGGGCTGTTCTGCATAATTCTTTTTTAATTTCCTGCATTTCATCATCTGTTTTTTTAATACCGATTTCGCCTTTATTGTCTAATAAAGGTGTTTTTGAAATTAATGCTTGTAACGCCATTGAGGCGTAATTGTCGTAATTTGAATTTTCCATTTTTATTTGTTTTTTTAAAAGTTAAAATCATCATCATTGTTTCTGTGATAGACATATACTGCGAATAAAGCCGATACTATTATTATTATAAATAAGTAGCCTAATATTTCTGATTGCATCATTATTTTGTTGCTTTGTTTGATAGATTCATTTTATTTAATTAAATTAATACTAATTATACCATTATCATAATTCATCTCTATCATATCTACAAAGTACTGTTCTTGTTTTATAACTATACACCATCCTATTTGAGGTGTAACCGTTGTTAATGTGCTTGTTTCTTTTATGATTTCTACACTTCCTTCTTCGCTTGTTGTTATAAATTTTATTACCATTTTTATTTTCTTATTAAAAGTTTATTATAAAAAACATTAAATGTAAGATTCCAAATACATCCAATAACTATTAAAAATCCTAAATTAAACCATATACTATCTATAAAAGGAGGACAATCTATCCATGCAAACATAATAGCTAATGCTTCAAATATTATCATTAAGCTTTTAAATGAATGCCATGCATCTAATTTCCATTTCGTACCAGGAATTATATAAGAATTGTTCCAGCTAGTTTCCGGATTCCAAAAGTTATTCCATGGAATATCAAACGGATTTCCTCGCTTTATAAATATGCTTTTGTAATAATGATGAGCTAATGTGTCCATACATGCATTACATACTGAGGCTAATGCCCAAAATATTAAACTATAAACCATCTTTATATTCTTTATAAGATTGATAATTAGCTACTCCGCCAACAATAATAATAAATAATATAAACAGTATATAAACAACTCCAGAGTTATCTTCTATAATATAGTCTTTGTTTTCTATAAAATAAATAATTACTGTCAAGCAAAATAAATCAATAAATGCTAACCACAATATTTTAAGTGGATTTTCTTTTAAATGTTCTAAATAGTTTTTCATGTTTTTTAATTCAGTTTTGAGTTAGTTATACGTTATTATTTTCTAAAGGTTACGTTCTTTATTTAATATTCCAAAAAAACTTTTATCAAACGCTTCTTTGTTTTTACTTTGCACATCTCGCGGATGTACTTTCTTATCTCTTAACTTCTTTATTGCTGTTATTGTACTCTTTGTATGTTTCATACCTCTTGTACGTTAATAATTAATAAAGGTTACAATAAACTAATTAAAGTTAGGATTGGGTATAAATACATTCATTTTTTTGACACACTATAATACATAGATATTTGGTAATCTTTTAAACATAATACCGTTGCTAATCCAGCAACCAGCATTATTAATAGATAAATTCTTAGTAAAACTTTTATCCTTTCTTTCTCTATAACTAAGCCATGATCCTTTACTGTAATTAGTAATTCTTTTAAGTAAGCCATCTTCACATAATGAATTGACTATACCTTGAGCTTTACCTACGGAACACTTGAATTGTTTAGCTAATGTTTTAATTGATACTGAATAGTTCTTTTCGGCACTCGGAAGATTTGTAACCTTGCGATTAAGTTTCATTAAAGCTTTTATTGCTTTCTTATGGTTTCTTAATGCGTTAGGCCCTTTTGGGTCGGTTGAATCCTGTCGAACTGTTTTCAGGTAATTAAATTCTGATTGGTTGTTTTCTATTTTTTGTCTAAATAATAATAATTGTATTTTCTTTAATGATAATGCAGTATCTATCTTTAAAAATCCATACTTATAAGACTTATCTATCTTCTTAAAATCAGCGAATACAAGGCTAGTACCTTCCATCCGAGCGTAACCTAAAGATAAATAGAAGTCTACATACTTCTTTACTGTATTACGGCTTAAATCGCAGGATTTAGATAGTTTATAAGGAGAGTAATCATGAACACATCCACTACTATAAATAGATTTTAATTTAATTAATACAGCAAGCTCGCGGATGCATTTATCCTCAATCATTTGCTTTATTAAAAAATAACTTATGTTCATAAACCATCTAATAGCAGAAAACCCCCCATTGTTGTTAAACAGTAGAGGGTTTGGGAGGTTTTCCTGTCTTGCGACAAATTCTTTACAAATATAAATAAATGTTTTTAGATAACCAACCCTCTTACGGAAAATTATCTGCTTCAAATATATAATTTATTTTAATATGATTTCAAAATATTTATTATATTTGTTTCGGCGGTGACTAAATGCCTGCTATTAAAACATATAAAAATGAAAAGTAAATTAATGTTCGATATTAACGAACACAACCAAGCTGTAATCACAGCAAATGTAATCTTAACAGATGACTTAAGAGACAAAACCGCTATAAAATTTATAGAAAGACTCGGTGGAGACTCAAACCTATTGCTTGTCCATTTTACGTTAACAGAAGAGGGAGAAAGAGTAAATATAAAGTCTTTTGGAGGAAGTAAAGAAGAAACATCTGCATTATTAAGAGGCGTAAGCATTCATCAGTTAAAGAGTTTAGAAGAAGAGTTGCCTAAAGAATTAAAAAGAAGAGAAGATTTTAAAAAAAATATACCAAATAAATTAAAAAACTAATTCAAAGTTGAGTTAAAAAATAGTATTTTTACAGAGAACTTTCAAATGGTGTGTTACTAATTTAAAGATTCTTTTCTGTTTTTGTCAAAGCAAAGCCCTTGTTAATCAAGGGTTTTGTCATTTATGTAACCTTTTGTGTTTAATATCAGTATAACAGTTAAAAATATAAATATGGAAATGTTAAAAGTAAATACTGAAGTAATATATATTACTAAAAACGAATTAAAATACGGTTCATTAGATAAAAAAATAGAAGACATTACCGTTAAAGACATATGTGATACTGAAGTCGTTGCCAATGCCTGTGTTTTAATAATATCAATTTTATCTCCAAATGGACGCTATCAACAAAAATTATTAAAAAGTAGATATTAATGTAACCTTATTTTATTTTATTCGTACAAGTAGGTAAATCAAAACAATTATGAAAACAAAACAATCAGTAGTAAGTAGCCAATTAAAAGAAATAGAGTATGATACAGAAACATCTACTCTTACTGTAACTTTTATGCAAGGTAGAATGTATGAGTATAAAGATGTGCCGGTGGATGTCTTTAGAAAGTTAATAGAAGCTTAGAGTATAGGATCTTACTTCATAAGTCAAATTAAAAACAAATATCAATTTAAACAAATATAATCATGGAAAAATTAGAGAAACTAACGCCCGAGCAAGAATTAAAAATGATTGAAGTAAAAGACTATTGGTTAAATTATATCAATTCGTGTAAAAATTCAATCAATAGAGAAAAAGCTAAAATAGGAATAGATTGGTTATATAGTTCTATAGGTAAAGAAAGTCCTATTATTATTTATTTAGATAGTCCTATGGGTTGTCAAATTGGTGTTAATTATCTTAAAAATTGGTTAAAAGATATTGATTTATCACAGGTTAAGTCACAGGTTTGGTCACAGGTTGAGTCACAGGTTGAGTCACAGGTT
>NZ_CALEVF010000304.1 GCF_937920395.1 uncultured Clostridium sp.
CCCTTACATCTGTACATTGAGCTGATAATATTGTTGATACTAAAAGCTCATAATGGTTTGTAAAATCAAGACCACACTTTACACCTGCATATGTTTCACTAAGAATTTTAAGAACACTCTTAATTGTTTTTTTATTTATATAAATCACCTACTTCTTACTACTTAAATTATTATTATCTATTTAATTTGAGAATATACTCCCCGATACTGCTCTGGAAGTAACACTGCTACACCCGACATTATTTCATTCATAACCTTATCATAATATTCATCTCGAGCTTCATCTTTCTCCTTAGGTTGTAATGTAATAGGATCACCTATACTAATATTTACATCAGCATGATGAAATTTTTCGAGTGCCATATCTTTTTCGCTAATTGGCAACAATTTCTCTGTTCCCCAAATACCCATTGGAAGAATTGTTGCTTTTGATAATTTAGCCATTAATATAATGCCTCTCTTACCCTCTATCATCTTTCCACTTCTACTTCTTGTCCCTTCTGGAAACATCATAATATTATTACCTTGTTTTAGCGTACTTACTATCTTAGATATAGCATCTTTATCTGGCGAATTAGGATGCACTTGTATAGTTTTCGCTACAAAAAAGCCTAATTTAGTAAGCCTATTATCTGTTAACTTTACTCCTGCTAAAAAAGTTACATTATCATCCTTTAATAACTTGTTCAAGATTATACCATCTGCATTGCTTAAATGATTGCATATGAAAATTATAGGCGACTTTATATCCTTAATTTTCTCCATTCCGTGAGTTTTAATATTTGCATATTTGTTAATATATGAATCTAATAATCTTTTAGCTATAAATGATACAACTCTATCTGGTAAAACGTTTATTATTCCTAACGCAGATTTCGAAAGCATCTAAATTCCACCTTTCATAAATAATGACTATAAAAATATTATAATTTGAAAAACTTTAAAAGTCTATAATAATAATCTTTTATATAAGGTGATGTATCCTTCTCTATGGTCATAATTTTAACCTTTTCAATAAAAAGCGCATTAATAATTGCATTCCTTTTAATAATATTTTTACCTCTCCACCCACAAGAGGTTATTTTATAATTATCTTTAAATGATTTATTATCAATATTTATTAATTCATTCAAATTAGGTGTTTTCATATATTTATATGGTTTAAATTCTTTAATAACACTTAATTCAACTTCTTTATTGTAGGGACAAACTCTCTGACAAGTATCACAGCCAAATAACCTACCATCTAATTTATCAAACCAAAAATCCTCTATATCTTTTTTTTGAGTTATATAGGACAAACATATATTAGAGTTATTATTTATTCCAACTTTCCCTTTAACTATAGCACTTGTAGGACATGCTGACAGACATATTTCACAATTACCACATTTTTGCGTAACTCTTTTATCAGGGCCTATCACTAAATCCGTTATAATTTCTCCTAAAAAAACATATGAGCCATACCTTTTCGTTATTATCATATTATTTTTCCCTATAAATCCCACGCCACTTAGACTTGCAATATATCTCTCAGGTAATGCATTACTATCTACAAAATACATAGCTTTTGCACCCATCCCCTCAATAAATGTGCAAATTTTTTTCATATATTCAATTAATACAAGGTGATAGTCTCTTCCTCTAGTGTAATTTGAGAAATATATTTTTTTATTGATATCTTTATCATACAGATATGGAAATGCAATAGAAATTATAGTTTTCCCATCTTCCATATATATAAATGGATTTATCTTTTTGTCTAGGTCTTTCTCTTCAAACTCATTTTCTAAATCTAATTTTTTTTTCCTATCAAAATAAGGATTTAGCTCATGAAAAATCCTACATTCGCTAAACCCTATTGTATCTAACCCATTTATTTCACAAAATTCAATTATATCATCTTTAACACTCATATCTTCAGTCCCTTTATATAACCATATCATTGTAAATTCTTTTAGTATTGCCTGCATAATCTTTAATCTCAATTATTGTTAATTCGTTTACGAAAATAACTCTAGCAGGTATCCCTACTGCAGTTGCCTTTGGTAATACATCTTTTAAGACTACAGCATTTGCACCAATTTTACTACTGGTTCCTATTTTGATAGGACCAAGAATTTTTGCACCAGCACCAACTATAACATCATCCCCTAAAGTAGGATGTCTTTTGCCAATATCCTTTCCTGTTCCACCTAAAGTAACCCCTTGATACAAAGTTACATTGTTTCCAATTTCCGTGGTTTCTCCAATAACTACTCCTGTTCCATGATCTATAAAAAAACCTTTCCCAATTTTAGCCCCTGGATGAATTTCTATTCCAGTAAAAAATCTAGCCCCCTGGGATATAGCCCTAGCTATAAAAAATATTTTATGATTATATAATATATGGGCTATTCTATATATTATTACAGCATGAATACAAGGATATAATAATATTACTTCAACCCAATTTTTAGCTGCTGGATCCTTTTCTAATATATTATTTATATCATATCGTAACGTCTTAAACATACATTAATTCCTCCTATAGAGTTATAGTTTGTAAACATTCAAATTCATATTTAAAAATATAAATTTGTATATTCTTAAACCCTCACATCAGTCTATTTCTATGTGTTTTTTTATCTATAGAGTAGAAATAAATGTTTAGATTTTACCCTAATTAGTCATAAATACCCATTGAAATATACTTTTCTCCTCCGTCTGGAGCAACAGTAACAACTTTTTTGCCTTTACCTAATTTTTTAGCAATTTTTATTGCTGCCGCAACATTAGCTCCTGTAGAAATTCCTACTAAGATACCTTCTTCTTTAGCAAGCCTTTTTGCTATATCGAAAGCTTCTTCATCAGTTATTTGCATTATTTCATCAATTACACTGCTATCATAAATATCTGGTGTAAATCCTGCTCCTATACCTTGTATTTTATGTGGTCCAGGTTCACCGCCAGATAATACTGGGGATTTCGCTGGTTCAACTGCAACAATTTTAATTTCCTTATTAAATTCTTTTAATTTTTTGCCCACTCCAGTAATTGTTCCACCAGTTCCGACTCCTGCTACAAAAACATCTACATCTGATATATCACTAAAAATTTCTTGTGCAGTGGTTTCGTAATGTTTTTCTGGATTCGCTATATTAATAAATTGTTGTGGTAAAAAGAATTTAGAATCTCCATCTGATATTTCTTTTGCTTTATTTATAGCACCCTTCATTCCCTTTGAACCATCTGTAAGCACAAGTTGTGCGCCATATGCTTTTATTAAGCTACGTCTTTCAACACTCATGCTATCTGGCATTACAATAATTACATCATATCCCTTAATTCTACCAATCATTGCCAAAGCTATCCCCATATTTCCACTAGTTGGTTCAACTATTGTAAAGCCTTCCTTTAGTAATCCTAATTTTTCAGCTTTTTCTATCATGCCTAGTGCAGCCCTATCTTTAATACTTCCAGCTGGATTATATTTTTCTAATTTCACATATACATCAGCCACGTCACCCTTAACTAGTCTATTCAACTTTAGAACTGGTGTTCCACCTATCATATCTAAAACATTGTTATACATCATAATAATATTCCTCCATTTTTTTAATAAGTTACTTGTCTTAAAAATTATCCGTATTTTTACATATATAATCTTATGAATTTACAAAGAGACACATATATGTTTATTATTGTAATATTTCATATGTTTTTGGGTACAAAAAAAACTTCCTCTACTATTAGAGACGAAGTTTTACTTCGTGGTCCCACTCTAAGTTATAATCACCAAAATGATTATAACGCCACTTTTTCAAGCACAATGTTATGCTCAATCACTATAACGGGCGAGTCCCGATGCAGCCTACCAAAACCATACAATAATAAACAACAATATTTTCACTTGTTATATACTATCGCATTACTAATTCGGTGCATAACTCCAAAGGGCACTTCATATAGTTTTCCTTTAAGAGTCTTCTCAGCTTTGGACTCTATCTCTGTAAATTTTTCCTATATTACTTTCCTTCTTCTTAGTATTTTCTAGTATCTCCTAGTATCTCCTAGTATTTCAGTATGAATTACTTTTCTTTATTATATTCTTAACATTATAATATGTCAATAGTATTTCTTTTGTTTTATTAAATCTCAGAGTTGTTTGCATATAATGATGCAATTTCGCCTATAGCACAGCTTTGTTTTACCACACTTTCATGAAAAGCATACCCCTGAACTACCCCTCCACACGCAAAAATACCACCTATGTTTGTTTGTGAATTCATATTCAATTTAATTTGTCCTGTTGATGAATTGACTACTATCTTAGCCTGCTTTGCTAGTTCATTATCTGGATATAAATCTACTGATAAAAGTAATGCATCACATGAAATACGTTCCTCACTACCATTTACAACTTCATTATTGCTATCAATTTCCACTAAAGTAATACCTTCGATTCTACTTTTTCCTTGAATATCAACAACTCTATGCATCATTTTTAGTGGTATATTAAAATTCTTTAACGAATCAGATAATTTTTTATCAACGGCCTCAATAACATTTTTGCTTTCAATTATTGCTTTTACATTAGCACCTTCAATTGATAGTCTTCTTGCTACTATTAACGCAATGTCTCCTGTTCCTAATATAACTATTTCTTTTCCTGGCATATAGCCTTCAATGTTTACGAATTTCTGTGCACACCCTACCGTGTAAATACCTGCACATCTACTACCTGGTAGATTTGAAAATCCTCTTGGCCTCTCTCTGCACCCAGTTGCAATTATTATAGTTTTTGCACTAATTTTAAAAGTCCCAACCTCAGAGTTCACAACATTAATTTCTTTAGCATCATTTAAATTTAAAACAGTAGTGTTTAATTTATATGAAATATCTAATTCCTTAATTTTATCTATAAGCTTCTGAACAAATTCTGGTCCCGTCAAATCCTCACTAAAAATATCCTTACCAAATCCATTATGAATACACTGGTTTAAAATTCCACCTAATTGTTTTTCTCTTTCTAAAATTAAAATCTTACATTCATAATGTTCTTTAGCTGAAATAGCAGCTGCAAGGCCTGCTGGACCTCCTCCAATTACCACTATGTCATATTGTTGCATTATATACCTCCAGTTGCAGGCATCTTAACCTGTTCCTTATTTTGTAATACTTAATATTAAGTTTAATACTTTATTATAATAAAACGTAAAAACCCGTGAAAATAATTTCACAGGTTTTATTTGGCAGGGGTAGTAGGACTCGAACCTACAACCAATG
>NZ_CALEVF010000305.1 GCF_937920395.1 uncultured Clostridium sp.
CCAAGAGGTCCAGACTAAAAAGATTAGCTTTTTCCTAAATCGTACACTTAGTGAGATAGAAGATAAAAATTCGCAATTAATAATAAGAAATGAAGAGATTACATCTTTATATAAAGATATTAAACTTTCCGAAATAAAAATCAAGCATCTTGCTTATCATGATTATCTAACAGGTCTTCCCAATCGTTTATTATTATCTGAACAAATTAATCATGCTATACTATTATCAAGTCGCAAAAATAAAGTGCTAGCAATTATTTTTTTGGATTTAGATGATTTTAAAATGATTAATGATACCATGGGACATGACATTGGTGATTTACTATTAGTAGAGGTATCTAAAACATTGATGAATTCACTTAGAAAATGTGATACTATTGCGAGAATTGGTGGGGATGAATTCATTATCTTGATAGAAGATATAGAAAATATGGAGTCTATTAACACGATATTAGAGAAAATTATTAAATGCTTTAATGAACCATTTATACTTAATAATCAAGATTGCTTTATTACTACAAGTATTGGCGTTGCTTTGTACCCAACAGATGGGGAAAATGCAGAAGCGTTGATGAAAAATGCCGATATAGCAATGTATAAGGCTAAGGAAAAAGGTAAGAACAAATATATGCTTTGTACTCCTGTAATGAAAACCACTGTCACTGAAACGATGAAAATGACCAATAGCTTATACCGAGCAATGGAACGAAATGAATTAGAATTATATTATCAACCTCAAGTAAACTGTACTTCTAATCAGATTATTGGATTAGAAGCGTTAATAAGATGGAACCACCCCCAACTTGGAATGGTTTTGCCCGGAAAATTTATTCCTATTGCTGAACAGACTGGATTAATTATTTCCATTGGAGAATGGGTTCTACGAACTGCATGCACTCAAAATAAACTGTGGCAGAGTGCTGGATTTTATCCAATTCGTATAGGGGTTAACCTTTCAGCAAAACAATTTCAAAATGACACTCTTATAAAGGATGTAGAGGACATTTTAAGAGAAACAGGCTTGGACTGTAAGTATTTAGAATTTGAAATTACAGAAAGTGCTGTAATGAAAGACAGAGGTCATATTGCTAAAATTTTAAGCACTTTTAAGAAGATGGGAATTCATATTGCAATTGATGATTTTGGAACCGAATATTCCTCTTTAAACTATTTAAAACAATTACCTATAGACAGAATTAAAATTCCAATAACATTTATTAAGGGTATTGATGTTGATCCAAAAGATGAAGCAATAACAAAAGCTATTATTATATTGGCTAAAGATATGGGTTTAGGTGTCATAGCAGAAGGCGTTGAAACAAAAAGTCAACTCGATATTATAAATAAGGGAATGTGCGATGAAATACAAGGATTTTATTATTTCAAGCCCATGCCTGCCAATGAGATAGAAAAATTATTTAAAAATTGTAGATAGATTCCTACATGTTACTTTTAAATATAATTACCATAGATACAAGAAAATGTTGAAAATATGCCCTGTTTTTAATTGTGCAGATAACTATTCTTCTTAATTATTTACATCTGCAAAATTGCTAGGTGTTACCGTTTCTGCACATTTTGTGGCAAGATCTTTGATTTGTTTAATTAGTTCATCTTTTGATGTGTTTGCCCTTATATGGGTTTCTGAATTATTTAGAATGATAATGCGTTTCTTTTAAGTTTTTTATAAAAGCATCCAAAGAATCATTAAAAATTACTGTGAAAATATCTTCATTTTTTACTTGTTTAAACTTTAAATCTAAGATGTCTTTATACCTCAATATTGTATCAATTTTACTTAAAAAAAGATCTACTAATTCACCATCAAAATGTTTATTCCTGTCTTCTTTTAATATTTTTATACAAGTTTCAATTGGATAAGCTTTTTTATATACTCGATCATTAGCCAATGCATCAAAAACATCTGTAATAGCTACTATTCTAGCACTTAATGGAATATTATTTCCCATAAGACCTAACGGATAACCACTACCATCCCACTTTTCATGATGACCTAATGCTACTTCACAGCCTATTTTAACAATATCTTGGTTTGAATTACCAAGGATTTTTTTACCAATTAATGTATGAGTTTTCATTATATTGAATTCTTCGGTTGTAAGTTTTCCGGGTTTTAAAAGAATCGCATCTGAAATACCTATTTTACCAATATCATGCATTAAAGCCGCGTAACTCATTAACCTATTTTTTTCTTTAGATGTCTCTACCATATTATATAAAAAGGATGAATATAAACTAATTCTAACCATGTGTAATGCTGTATTCTCGTCATTGTATTCAGCAGCATAACATAAACGCTTTATAATTTCGTCGGTCAATTCTATATTTTCAGTCACTGCATCTTCAAGCAAAGTATTTTTCGCTACCAATTGAGTGTTTTTATCCTCTATCTCACTAAGTGTACGATTTAGGAAAAAGCTCATTTTTTTAGTAACAGTCTCTTGC
>NZ_CALEVF010000306.1 GCF_937920395.1 uncultured Clostridium sp.
CGGCAGGGTTACCTAATATAGTTCTTATTGAAGATTATAGATCACAAAACTTTTTAACCTCTTATCCTGATGCTTTTAAAGATATGTCTAGCAAGGTTAAGCCTACTGATTTTATGAACTATAAGCTTAAATCAGATAGTTTAAATGGAAAGCTTTACGGAATTCCTTTTGATAGTGGCGTGACTGCACTATTTTACAGAACAGATTTAATAGAAAAGGCTGGATATAAAAAATCAGACATGGAAAATATGACTTGGGATAAATTTATAGAAATTGGTAAAGCAGTAAAAGTAAAAACAGGAAAAGCAATGCTCACATTAGATCCTAATGATTTAGCATTGTTAAGATCAATGATTCAATCTTGTGGTCAGTGGTATGTAAAAGATGATGGGAAGACTATAAATTTAGAAAATAATGTAGCATTAAAAGAGGCTATAAAAACATATAAAACA
Organism: uncultured Clostridium sp.; assembly: GCF_937920395.1. Taxonomy (GTDB): domain Bacteria; phylum Bacillota; class Clostridia; order Clostridiales; family Clostridiaceae; genus Clostridium_AD. The sequence goes on from NZ_CALEVF010000306.1 coordinate 453, forward strand.
ATTATGGACGCAGGAATAGCAAAACAAGTTTCTGATTGGGATCAATTTGTAAGCGCCTTCCAAAAGGGTGATGTTGCATCAGTACCTTCTGGATGTTGGGTTTCAAGTTCAATAACAAAAGCAACAGATCAAAATGGAAAATGGGCAGTGGCACCAATACCAAGACTCGAGGCAGTGAAAACATCAGTAAATGCTTCTAACATTGGAGGATCAAGTTGGTATGTTTTAGATAAGGTTGGAGACTCAGAATTAGCTGCAGATTTCCTTGCTAAAACTTTTGGTAGTAATAAAGAACTTATGAATACCTTAGCACAAAAAATTAATCTTGTAAGTACTTTAAAAGCATCTTCAACTACAGCTAATTATCAAAAGCCAGTTGAATTTTATGGTGGACAAAAAACAGCACTTGATTTATCTAAATGGTCAACACAAATACCTACAGTAAACTTTGGTTTATACACTTATAGTATAGAAGATATATTAACTGGAACAGTACAATCTATAGTGAAGAGTGGTGCTAATATTGATACAGCACTTAAAGATGCTCAAAAGCAAGCAGAATCTGCTGTAGTTAAATAGCTTAACTTATAATATAATCCTTTGTTAATCAATAATTGATAAAGGATTATATTAATTATCACTATAAGCTAGCTAAATAAATCTATAAATACATATAAAAAATTATATAATCTTAAAAAAGTACAAATACATTATTTGTATTTAAATATATTTGTTAAAATACCACAAGTTTATATAAATATATTACTATTTGATTTTTGAAATTTGATATAAACTAAGTATAGAAATTATTGAAATCGTTTAAATGAAAAAAACAACTCAGGGGGGATTTTAACTATGAAAACAAAAAAATTAATTGCTATTGCTCTAACTACTATTATGACACTTAGTATGGCAGGGTGTGGAACAACCAGCAAAAAAAGTGCTACAACGACTTCCACAAACAAAAAACTTGTAATATGGGCATGGGATGGAACTTTTAACGTGGTTGCTGCTAAAGAAGCAAAAGCAATTTATTTAAAGGATCATAAAGGGGTAGATGTACAGATAGTAGAAATGGCTCAAGCTGATATAGTACAAAAGTTAAATACAAATCTAAGTTCTAATACAACGGCAGGGTTACCTAATATAGTTCTTATTGAAGATTATAGATCACAAAACTTTTTGACTTCTTATCCGGATGCTTTTAAAGATATGTCTAGCAAGGTTAAGACTACTGATTTTATGGACTATAAGCTTAAACCAGATAGTTTAGATGGAAAGCTTTACGGAGTTCCTTTTGATAGTGGTGTTGCAGCTCTATTTTATAGAACGGATTTAATAGAAAAGGCCGGATATAAAAAATCAGACATGGAAAATATAACTTGGGAAAAATTCATACAAATTGGCAATGCAGTAAAAGCAAAAACTGGTAAAGCAATGCTCACCTTAGATCCTAACGATTTAGGAATAATAAGAGTTATGATGCAATCTGCTGGTCAATGGTATGTAAAAGAGGATGGAAAGACTGTAAATTTAGAAAATAATCAAGCTTTAAAGGAAAGTATTAAAATATATAAACAGCTTATGGAATCAGGAATAGTAAAACAAATTTCTGATTGGGATCAATATGTAAGCGCCTTCCAAAAGGGTGATGTTGCGTCAGTGCCAACAGGATGCTGGATTTCAAGTTCAATAACTAAAGCAACGGATCAAAATAAAAAATGGGCAGTGGCATCAATACCAAGACTTGGCGCAGTAAAAACCTCAGTAAATTCTTCAAGTATTGGAGGATCAAGTTGGTATGTTTTAGATAAGGTTGGAGATTCAGAATTAGCTTCAGATTTCCTTGCTAAAACTTTTGGTAGTAATAAAGAACTTATGAATACCTTAGCACAAAAAATTAATCTTGTAAGTACTTTAAAAGCATCTTCAACTACAGCTAATTATCAAAAGCCAGTTGAATTTTATGGTGGACAAAAAACAGCACTTGATTTATCTAAATGGTCAACACAAATACCTACAGTAAACTTTGGTTTATACACTTATAGTATAGAAGATATATTAACTGGAACAGTACAATCTATAGTGAAGAGTGGTGCTAATATTGATACAGCACTTAAAGATGCTCAAAAGCAAGCAGAATCTGCTGTAGTTAAATAGATTAATTATAATCCTTTGTTAATTAATGATTAACAAAGGATTAACTTATAAAAGGGAGGCGCAGCCGTTGTGAAAAAAAGTAAATTAAACAAAAATTATGATAGGACAGGTTGGTTATTTACTATTCCGAGTATACTTATAATAATTTCTTTTGTATTTTATCCTATGATAAAAGCGTTGATTACCTCATTTGAATCAGGTATGGGAAATAATCTAAAATTCGTAGGAACTGCTAATTATACTAGATTATTTACTGATGATATATTTAAAAAAGCAGTTACAAACACTCTTATTTATTTAGTAGTTCAGGTTCCAATAATGATTTTACTAGCATTGTTTATATCTGTAATGTTAAATGATAAAAATTTAAAATTAAAAGGCTTTTTTAGAACTGCAATATTTCTGCCTTGTGTAACATCATTGGTAGCATATTCTGTAATATTTAAAAGTTTATTTTCAAATGATGGGTTAATGAATAATTTGCTAATGAACATACATTTAATAACTACTCCTATAGAATGGATTACAAGTCCATTTTGGGCTAAAATAACTATAATTATAGCTATAACTTGGCGTTGGACTGGTTATAATATGATATTTTATTTAGCTGGTTTACAGAACATTGATCCAAGCATTTATGAAGCAGCGAGGATAGATGGAGCGACTGGAGTAAAACAATTTTTCCATATTACTGTACCCTTATTAAAACCAATTATTCTATTTACTACAGTAATGTCAACTACAGGTACTTTGCAATTATTTGATGAAGTAATGAATATAACTAAAGGTGGGCCAGGAAATGCATCAACTACAATATCACAGTACATATACAATTTAAGTTTTAAATATAGTCCGAATTTTGGTTATGCAGCAGCAGTATCTTTTACCATTGTAATTATGATAGCTGTATTATCCTTAATACAATTTAAAGTGGCAGGTGATGAAAAATGAAAAATGTAAAAAGCTCATTTAAATATATATTTTTAAGTATAATATCCATAATTTCTATTTTCCCATTTGTATGGATGCTTATAGGTATGACGAATAAATCAGTAGATGTGACTAAAGGATCATTAATACCAGGTACGCAATTACTACAAAATATGCAAAACCTTTTTAATTCTGATTTGAACTTTGCTACATCTTTATGGAATTCAGCTAAGATTTCTATTATAACAACAATTTTAGCACTAATTATAGCCTCTTTTGCAGGTTATGGTTTTGAAATATATAGGAATAAAGTTCGGGATAGAGTTTTTAATATATTATTACTATCTATGATGGTTCCATTTGCGGCACTTATGATACCATTATTTAAGATGTTTAGCACATTTAAAGTCTTTGGATTAAACACTGCAGCGGCAGTAATAATTCCTAGTATATCTACTGCATTTTTAATATTCTTTTTTAGACAAAATACGAAATCTTTTCCAAAGGATATTTTAGAAGCAGGTCGTATTGATGGGTTAAACGAAATTCAAATATTCACAAGAATTTATGTACCTACAATGAAATCTACTTATGCAGCAGCAGCCATTATTACATTTATGAGTAGTTGGAATAATTATATGTGGCCACTTATTGCACTGCAAAGTCCAGAAAATAGAACAGTTCCACTTATTATTTCTACTATGGGTTCATCCTATTCGCCAGATTATGGAATGATTATGGCTGGAATAGTAATAGCTACACTTCCAACGGCAATAGTTTTCTTTTTAATGCAGAAACATTTCGTTGCAGGAATGCTAGGCTCTGTTAAAGGATAATATGGTAATATATATCTATCAATAGAAAATAGGAGATGAAATTATGAATTTTAAAATACCAAGTTTAGATTGGCTTTCTGATCCATCAATTTTTGCTGTTAACAGAATTGATGCTCACTCAGACCATAAATATTATTTGACAAAAGAAGAAGAATCAATTGGAGAAATGGACCTTCGTCAAAGTTTGAATGGAAATTGGAAATTTAGTTTTGCAGTAAATCCAAGCTCTAGAATTAAAAATTTTTATGAGCCCGAATTTGATTGCCATTGTTTTAAGGATATAGAAGTTCCTGCACATATACAACTTCAAGGTTATGATAAACCTCAATATATAAACACTATGTACCCTTGGGATGGGCATAGCGAGTTATTACCACCAGAGGTATCTTCAGAATATAATCCTGTGGGAAGTTATGTAAAGTATTTCGATATTGATGAAAATATTAAAGGTGGACCTGTATATATATCTTTTCAAGGAGTGGAAAACGCTTTTTATCTTTGGTTAAATGGTGAATTTATAGGGTATAGTGAGGACAGCTTTACTCCAGCAGAGTTTGATTTAACTAAGTTTATTAAAGATGGAGAAAATAAATTGGCTGTGGAGGTGTACAAGAGATCAACTGGAAGTTGGCTAGAAGATCAGGATTTTTGGCGCTTTTCAGGTATATTTAGGGATGTATATTTATATTCGGTTCCAGAAACTCATATTCAAAACTTATTTGTGAAAACAAACCTAGATAAGTCTTATAAAAATGCAGTTTTAAAACTTGATTTAGAAATAAAGGGAGAAATTAATGCTTCAATAGATTTAGAACTTATGGATAAAGACGGAATAGTGGTAGCAAAAGAAATAGGAATATCTTTAGCGGAAAACATGTCATTAGATTTAAAAGTTAATAATGTAGAGCTTTGGAGTGCTGAAAATCCGTATCTTTATACCTTATTTGCTTTAATTCGAGGAATTGATGGAAAAGTAGTGGAAGTTGTCAGCCAAAAGGTTGGATTTAGAAGTTTTGAAATGATAAATAAGATTATGACCATAAATGGCAAACGTATAGTGTTTAAAGGTATAAATCGTCATGAATTTAACGCTAGGAAAGGTAGAGCTATTACTAAAGAAGATATGTTATGGGATATAAAATTTTTAAAGCAAAACAATATAAATGCTGTGAGAACCTCTCATTATCCTAATCAAACACATTGGTATGAACTTTGTGATGAATATGGCATATATTTAATAGATGAAACAAATCTCGAAACTCATGGATCTTGGCAAAAAATGGGTAAAATTAAACCTGATTGGGTTATTCCTGGCAGTAAAAAACAGTGGTTAGACATAATACTTGATAGGGCAAAGTCTATGCTTGAAAGGGATAAGAACCATCCGTCTATTTTAATATGGTCTTGTGGAAATGAGTCCTTTGGTGGAGAAAATATATACAAGATGTCAGAGTATTTTAGAGAAAAAGACCCATCAAGAATAGTTCATTATGAAGGTGTATTCCAGGACAGGAGCTTTAATGAAACTAGCGATATAGAAAGCAGAATGTATGCTAAGGTTTTTGAAATTGAAGAGTATTTAAATAATCATCCAAAGAAACCATATATAAGCTGTGAATACATGCATGCCATGGGGAATTCTTGTGGAGCATTGCATAAATATGTGGAGTTAGAAAGCAAATATCAGCTTTACCAAGGTGGCTTTATTTGGGATTATATAGATCAGTTCTTAATTAAAAAGGATAAGTTTAATGAGGAAGTTATGGCCTATGGAGGAGATTTTGATGATAGACCAACGGACTATAACTTCTGTGGAGATGGTATAGTTTATGCAGATAGAAAACCTTCTCCAAAGGTTAGAGAAGTAAAAAAACTTTATCAAAATATAAAATTAGTTACTGGTAGAGATGGAGTTCTGGTTAAAAATGAAAATCTGTTTATAGATACTTCTGATTACATTTTAGAGTACTGTCTAGATTTTAATGGAAAAGAAATTTACAAGGATTTTATATCTGTTATTGTTAAACCTTGTGAAGAAAAATATATAAGTTTTAAACTTCCGCAGGTGAAAAATATTGGGGAATATGCTTTGAATGTTTCATTTAAACTTAAAGATGCTAATATGTGGGCAGAGGCTTTACATGTGGTAGCTTTTGATCAGTATGTATTTAATGTAGAGGGAACTATTGATGCTAAAAAGTTAAGTAAAATTCAAGTTGTCCATGGAGACGTAAATATTGGAGTTAAAAATGATGATTTTAGTGTCTTATTTTCAAAACAAGAAGGTGGAATGGTATCTCTTAGATATAATGGCATAGAAATGATAACTAGGGCTCCAATGCCTATTTATTGGAGAGCTATGACTGATAATGATAAGGGAACTAATCATGGATTCAGGTGTGGACAATGGCTTCAAGCAAGCATGTTCCAAAGTTGCATAGATGTAAATGTAATAGAAGATGATTATAGCATTACCGTAGAATATACATACGCACTTCTAGCAACAATACAAGTTGAAGTTAAGATAGCCTATACTGTATATTCTAATGGTGAAATTAAAGTGAGTTGCGATTATAAAGGTGTTGATGGAATGCCTGAGCTTCCTATATTTGGAATGGCATTTAAATTATCCTCTGATTATGATAATTTCAGGTGGTATGGTAAGGGGCCAGAAGAAAATTATGTGGATAGACTTCATGGAGCGACACTTGGAATTTTCGAAAAATCAGTCGAAGAAAATGTTTCGGGGTATATTGTACCTCAGGAAAGTGGAAACCATACTGGAGTTAGATGGGCTAAGATAAAAGATAAAAATGGGTTTGGTATTGAGTTTGAATCTAATAAATTACCATTTGAATTAGGAGTATCTCCATATACAGCTTTCGAGCTTCAAAATGCATATCATCACAATGAACTACCAAAGGTTAACTATACAGTAGTAACCATTGCAGCAAAGCAAATGGGAATAGGTGGTGATGATAGCTGGGGAGCACCAGTTCATAAAGAATATCTTATAGATTCTTCGAAGAATATTCACTTTGAATTTATAATGAAAAAATGTTTAGAATAGTTATTTATAAGAAAAACGAACACCAGAGATTTTCTCTAGTGTTCGTTTTTGAGTTTATAATGGAAAAGATGTTATTACTTTTTATTCTAGAGCCTTAATTCTCCAAGTGACGCTGGAATAATCACCATTTAAGTCGGGTATATTAAGCCCACAGTACATCAGCTCATCACCACCATAAAGATCATCGTTGCCTACAATACTATAATCAATATCAGGATTGAGACCTTTTAAAGTTAATTTTATACTTGCCCCATTAGGTACTGCAAGAACCCTGAAATAACTAATATAAGCCTCTGATTTATCGGTAGAGACATACATCCATGCAGTCTCATTTCCCTCGAATGGGCTTAGAAGTCTATACATATCTCCGTGCTGAATTAGTTCTCTTAATTCTTTGTACTTTAAGATCTGAAGTTTTACTTCTTCTTTTTCAATATCTGAGAATTTAGTAAGATCTAACTCATATCCGAAATTCCCAGACATTGCAACATCTCCTCTCATTGTAAGAGATATATTTCTACCTAACTGGTGGTTAGGAACGGCTGAAACATGGCAACCCATAGTGCTTGCTGGGTAAACAATGCTCGTTCCATATTGAATTTTAAGTCTTTCCACAGCGTCAGTATCATCGCTAGTCCAGGTTTGTGGCATATAAAATAAAATTCCTGGGTCGAAACGTCCACCACCACCGGAGCAACTTTCAAATAATATATTCGGGAAGCTTGTTGTTATTGATTCCATTACTCTATAAAGTCCTAACATATATCTGTGGGCAGTTTCTTTTTGCCTATCGGGAGGTAATAAATCTGAACCTATTTCAGTCATATTTCTATTCATATCCCATTTAACATAACTAATCGGAGCACTTTTTAAAATACTACTTATTGATTTTATAATATAATCGCAAACATCTATTCTTGATAAATCAAGAACTAATTGTGTTCTAGCCTCAGACCTAGTTCTATTAGG
>NZ_CALEVF010000307.1 GCF_937920395.1 uncultured Clostridium sp.
GAATCTCAATTACATTAATTGGTTCTACTAGCTTGATGGCTATGGGGTCTGACCCCTTGCAGATATTGGTAGTGAAACGGACAAGCTATGTTGCTAAGGAGGTTGATTCGAGTCATTTACACATATTGGTATATAATATTATATAAATAGTTTGAATTGGAGGTATTAGATATGGAAATTAAAAGCAAAGAGATATATGACATTTTTTTAGGCTTATCATATAGTCAATTAAAGAATTTATTAGATGAGTAGTTATTAAATATTATTATACTTAATAGCTACTTTTTTATTGGAAAAATACCATTTTTATTCGATATCAAGAAAATTGATTACAACTTGTTGATGGTTTTCTCCCGTTTTTTTTGTGAGGAGACGGCTAACTTGCTTATTAAGGAAATTAAATAAAATTAAGAGAAAAGACTTGGAGTAAACTTAGTATAATAAGTGTTGAGATATTATAACAATCAATCATTTTATGAAAAATTAATGAATTAATAATATTTAGGTATTTGAAAAATAATTATTATATATTTTGACGGTAATATTTTATTTAGATACAACTATAAAGATAAAACTTAAAAATAAAACAAACATCCCCTATATTAAATAAATAATATAGAGGTTTTTGTGTGTGATAAAATTTATTATAGGATTAACCTTGGTGCTTGTATCACTGACCTAGAGCTATTAATGTTAAAACATCCGGTAGGGGTGATTCGCCTGAACTATTAGTACTACTAACCTTATAATAGTACTTTTTAGAAGGGGACAAATCACTACTTCTGAATGTATTTAAATTACCTTTATAAATAGGAGTATACGTTCCATCTACGCTATCTGATCTTTATAGCGTATAGAAAGTGGCTCCAAGAACTTTATTCCAGGAGAGTTCTGCAAAATTTGATGTTGTTGAAGTTACATTAAGTCCCATTAAAGAATCATGAGTCAGTGAGTCGTCAACAATCATGATCCAATTAATCAATGGATCTTGTGAAGCAGTATTTCTTATTGTTATATTTATGCTTCCATCAGTTACGGAAATATTTTTTACAGTAAAATTGTAGGTAAGGTCCTTGCCTGCAGATGAAGTACTACTATTTTCGCCATTAAGATATCTTAGCGTTGAAAAAATGTCTCCACCGGTGGAACCTGATGTATTAGTATTTGTTCCTACAAAGCCCCATGGAGTAGCATCACCATCATTATATGCTTGATCAACAACACTCTTATTCGCAAGTGTATCCTGCATGTAGGAAGTAATTAGGTTATAATCACTTGTTCTATAACCACTACTATTTACGAAGTATAATGTTTTGTCAGGAATAGCTGTAATTTTAAAGCTTATAGTTTTGTTATTATATTTAGGAAGTGTAACCTGCAAAGTATATAAGCCTGGTAGTGAAAATGATGCATTAGTGATTGAAACAGAATTTAATGACCATGTTACAGGGGTTGTTTTTGTAACTCCATTTTGGTTAACTTTTAGTTAAAGGATCATTAGTAAATAGGATTACCTTTTTTATCAACCAATGTAGTTCCGGGGGTAATCGATGATAATTTCTTATTAGCTTTCTTATTTATAGCATCAAGTGGATCTGATACCACTGATGTATCTGAAATTGAGGTTGCTACCGATTCAACTGGTGACTCAGTTGCTGCTGAAACAGTTGCTACTGGTATAAAAGTAAGAGATGAATTATTTAGTATAATAACGGGTTATTTTGATTTATTATGAAAATTTAAAGGAATATGGCATAAGGGTGCAGAAAGATTGTTAATAGAATGGTTTAGAAGTAGTTATGAGTATTATGTATATAATTGGAACAAAACTAGATAAACTCTGGTACCAATTTATCATATATATATTAATTTAGGTGAGGGAAAAGGTGAGAGGATGTCAGTAGAAAATTATATTAAGAGTAATGTAGGAAATGCATTTGAAAAGGTATATGTAGTACCTGAAATTCCAGAAAAGAAATTAAATAATGCAATTTCAGCTATAGCACCAAGTGTAAACCCAGAGTACGTTTTAGCAATAGCTGATTCAACTCTCTTTGGTAGTGCAAAAGAAGGAATAGTTTTTACTGGTGATACTATGTATATGAGATATGTACTAGAGGAAAAACAAAAATATAAATTTGAAAATATAATAAAATCAGAATTTGAACTTACTACAAAACAAAAGAGTAACGGAAAAGTTGAAGAACAAAAACATATATATATACATCTAAATGATGAAAGAAAAATAGAGTTAAACTCCAATATGTTTGGAGTAAATTATGAGAAATTAACAGATTTAATCAATGGAATAATTAATGAAGCAGGACAAACAAAGTCATATGAAAATACATCTCAAATGCTTCCACTTGCATCTATGGATAATGGAATAAAAGATGCATACATTAAAACAATATGTAATTTTGCATATTCAGATGATGATATGATTGATTCTAAAGAATATGCTGAAATAATCTCACTAATAGTTAGAATTGACTATAATAGCGAGAATCGCTTGAAAATAAAAAGTTATTTGTGTGATATCTCAGAGAGTGAAGAAACAGATAATTTAATTCAATATCTTAATGACAATGTTCCAGATGGAAGCTTGGATGTTATAAAGAAATCACTTATAAAAGATATACTATATATATATAAAATTCAAAATGACATTAACAGTTGGATGGAAAATGACTTTTTAACTTCATTACAAGTTAAATTTGAAATTGAAGACAAACAAATTAAATTAATTATAGCAGCAATTAAAACTGATGAAGAAATTTTAGAATTAAGAAAAAATGATAGTGAAATAAAAAAGTCTATGAAGGATTTAGCAGCTAAGGCAAGTGCAGTAGGTGTTCCATTAGCAGCTATTTATTTCTCGGGATCTGTAGTAGGTATGAGTGCTGCAGGAATTACATCTGGATTAGCAACTGTTGGAATGGGGGGTGTATTAGGATTTTCAGGAATGGTTACTGGAGTTGGTGTAGTAGTTTTACTTGGTGTTGGTACATATAAGGGAATTAAAAAATTTGCAGGTATTGGTGATTTAGAAAATAATAAACAAAGAGAAATGATGCTGCAAGCTATAATTAAAAACTCTCAAAAATCACTAGATTATCTTATAGAAGATATTAATGAAATTTCAAAATTGCTTATGGAAGAGATAAAACATGGTTTAGAAACTTCAAAGAAAATTGAAAAACTATCAGCCATATTATCTATGATGAGTAAAGGTGCTAAAGTAACATCACAAAAAATAAATTATGCAGAAAGTGAAGCTATGATTTCTCATCTACCAAACACATTAGATATGACTAGACTTGATGAATTGACAAGTGAAGCAACTAAAGAAAAATTACGTGGTTATATATTATCTTGCTATATTGAGAAGGAAGCAAACAATGAGGATGAAGAAAGAAAGAGTACAGAATTTATACTTAATGATAAGCTTCCTTTAAATCAACTAGAACAGCTATACTCAGTTTTTGAGGCTATTGGATATACAAACATAAAGGACGCAGCGTTAGCATCAGCAAAAGGAGTAGCTAAAAATTTAGTTAAAAACATTTTTGGGAATTAGACATTTAAGTGGAAAAACATTAGTAGGTGGTGTGAAATGTCCAAGAAAGATATATGCGATGAAGTATTAGAACAAGCTGGGAAAGCAATGTTAGTTCAAAAGCATCAAGGAGAAGGTATAGAGAATCAATTATCTAAAATTCAGTCATCACTTAATAACTTATCAGAAATTAATATGGATAATTTAGATAATCTTGATTTACTAATTATGCAAGCTGAATTGTTATGTGAAGAACAATGTATAGATACAAGTGACTACGAAACTCATATTAAAGAAGTAGTTGCATTGACAGAAGAAGAAAAATCACAAATTCAGGTTGAAAATCTTAAAATGCTTAGTACAGTTGGAGGTAATGATAATATTAGTTGGCAAGAATATATGGAAAGTATTAGTCAGTATGCAGATAAAAATAATATTGATTTCTCAAAAGATCCGTTTGAGAGCTTAATGAGCGAATGGGAAAGAGCAGAGTTAGGCAAGAGAATAAGAGAAGACTATACAATGAAAAAAGCAAATTGTGATAAGTATGACTATCTTATTGCAGCTTTTTGTGGCGTTGCTACAGGTTTAATTGATGCTTTTTTTGTAGGGATGCCACATGACAGTAAATTAGGAGATTGGACTGATGATAAGGTTGATGGGCTAGTAAATAAGTTTGCACAAAGTGTATGGAGGACTGATAAAAAGAATGGACTTAATAGTTCAAAGTCAGTACCAGAGGGCATTGCAAGTGCAATTGGATTTCTTGAACGTAGATTTAAAGTGAATTATGATGCTAGATATGCATCTGATTTAAATTTAGGTGATAGTGTATTTAATATGAGTGCAAAAAATCACCATTTAAAGTCTTTAGGACATTCACCTGATTTAATTGGACTATTCTTTTCAATTTTAGATCAATTTACAGGTAAAAGCAGTTTTATTTCAGATGGTAGAATTATTAGAGTTGAACCAGTAGGAAATGAGTTTGAGTTAAGAGGAGGAAACTTCATTTCTAAACTTTTTTCTGGTTTCTGCAATTGGTTAGGACATATTATGTCTGATATTTCTGGCTCAAGTGGAACTAGAGGACATAGTAAAAATGGAAGAGGAGCAGGGGTTCCTATCCCATTCTTTGAAATGTTTCAGTTGTGTAAATTTGGTTCCTTTAATGTAAATGGTGAACAGAAAAACTTGGCAGAATTGTCTGTTAAGGTCTTTGAATCAGGCTATGATGCAAGACATGGGGCAACTATGGTAATACCAGTTGTAATTAATGAGATTATGATTAGGTTACTTTGGGCAATCAAGAGTCATTTTTATCATGAGCGTAGCTGGAAAGAATCTATGCCATTTGGCAATAAACCAGAACTCAGACGTATGCTTTTAGTAGGTCATGGCTCATTATGTCTTGTAGATGGAATAGATGCAGGATTGCGTTCAGGTGGTAATATATTAACATTTTCACTTCATTTAAATTTAGTAGCATGGTCAAGATTTGCCTTTGCAGGATTACAAGAAATACGTGTTATTTACAATCAAAATGCTTTAGATGTTGTATCTATGGATGTAGACTTGGAACGAGAGTGGAATCATCTATATGGTGAAGTATAAAAATTTAATTATTTGGTTTTAAAATACTATAAGGACCTTTCTAGTGCGAATTAAAAAAAGTTATTTTTGTTTCTACTTAAAAGTTTTCATATTATCAACACAGAATATATTTATATATTTACTTTTTTTAGGATGATGATACGACCCAATTAATGAAATTGGCAACGTAGTGGAGAAACTCTATTACTATAGTTTTAGAATAGTTACATTTAATAAAGGAAAATATTTATTATAAAAAAAGGAATTTGAAATTTTTTGTAGAATATTATTATTTATACATATATTACAAACTTTAAAGGGCAATTTAAGTATTGCTTTTGTAGTACCTAGCTAGATTTTTCATTAAGTCAATTTGTTTAAGTAGTTGAGGTAAATAAAACTAAGATATAATAAAAATGGGGGATGTTAAGATGAGTTTAATAAAACTAATCACAAAAATAGGCATAGGAGCAGGTGCGTGTGTGATAGCAGTAACTGCACTACCAATTGCAGGCGCAGTAGGAGTGATTTCTGCTACTGGAGCTGGAGTAGCAGCAGTAGTAGGTGGAGTTGCAGCTACAATTGATCATGTATCAGAAGAAAAAAAGGACTAAATAAATTGTAAATTATCATGGATTTGTTATTATTATAATAAAAGATTAAAATTACCATAGGATATGACAGAAAGTAGGGATTTTATTATCCCTGCTTTCTTGTCATATCTTTTTTATTAAATAGGTTTTCAATTTATAATAGTTTTTTAAGGAGCTTTCATATATGCCTTAGGGAAAAGGCCCTTAGCAAAACCAATTGTGGTTATAATTTGTTCATGTACACCGGAGGGATTTTATGAGCGAAGTGAATTTTCTAGACATGATTGTTTATTTTATTAAATGGAGTGCTCTTAGATATATCATTGATTAGCTTAAGAAATTTACGCATAATGATTATCATAAAATAATATTAATATGAACATATAGAGTAAGGAGCAGTTCATAATTTGCTATGTACATAATCTAGATGTTGCACAGATGATTGAAACAGATTCTATTATTATTCATGGAATTGAAGTATTGGAAATGAATTATGATTATGATTTAGTAAACGAAAAAAAAATTCTGCAGAAATTTTTGGATAAAAGTGTTTATCTTTATGAAAAGAATGGAAAGCAAGAATATAGACTTTTAAGTACTATGGGTGGGTTGATCTTCGAGAATGTTGATACAAAGGAAATTATCATTAATCCTATAGGAAAAATCGTTTTACCTAAGATTACGGATGAGTTAATTGTTAAACCAGCTTTGGTATGGAAAATTGCACCTTGTAAGAAGAGTGAAATAGAAGTTTCATATATAACTAAGGGGCTTAATTGGACAGCCGAATATGTGATAAATACTAAAAAGGATTTTCTAGATATTTCTGGATGGGTAAATATTAATAATACTTCAGGTACAACATTTGAAAATACTAAGTTAAAGCTAATATCAGGAATTGTTAATAGAACATCAAATAAAAAAAATATATATGTTAAACTTGATTCACCAATGAAAATTAATCCGATTAGTGGAACTAATTTTTCAGAAAGATCATTTAATGATTACCATCTTTATACGATGAGTAGGCAAACTACACTTAAAGATAACCAATCAAAAGAGATTAGCTTTATAAATATGGAAAACATTTCATATTAAAAATACTATGAATATTATCAATACTCTAATTGTGGAAGTCCTAATATTATTTTAGAAATAGAAAACAAAGAAGAGAATGGGTTAGGGATACCACTGCCAGCAGGAAATATAAAAGTATATTCACAAAATGAAGATGATAGTAATATGGAATTTGTTGGTGAAAGCGCCATAAAGCACACTCCTAAAGAAGAAATAATTCTTTGTGAAAAGGAAAGATTTTTAAAAATGTGTAAGGATTCTCCTTTCGTTATAATTGGGTTTATTAAGAATACTTTTATGAATAAAGTTAACACAATTCAATTATGGGAAAAAGATGCTATTATTGAAAACATAGTACAAGCAAGAAATAGCGCTCGGTGGCCTATGCATCCAGTAAATTGGATGAGGCTTAATAACAACGCCTACTTTAACGATATGGTTAATCAAATAAAGAAAATAATTTAATAAAAGAATGAAGGCTAAAGTGTAAAACAAATTGATTATAAAGATTTATATGTAAATTTATAGACTAAATAATTTAGAAAGTAGAAAAATGGAATACTTATAAAAATAAAGATATCTGCGGATATCTTTATTTTTATTTTATCTTGGTATCCTAAAAAACGGATACCATTAGTCTTATAATAAAATTATATTAGATGTTAGGGTGGTAAATAAAGAATCTAATGAAGTAGTAGATGGGTAATGGAAAAAATAAGATGATATTAAAAAGGAGTGGATAAATTTGAAAATTAATCATTATTGGCCAAAGTGTAATCTAATAAATGGAGAATGGGTTGACGAGTGTATTGATTCTTATTGGCTAGAATGTTCATATGAAGAAGCAGAAAAATATGTGTTTCCATATTTGATTCCTGAACAGATAGAAACAAGTAAAAGGATTTGGGAACAGGGTAAAAGAAAAGATTTTAAAAAAAGTGATCGCTTTTGTTTTCTTGTTTCAAAGGATTCTCAATTGAGTTACATTTACATTGTTGGTATTGCTAATTTTAAGAGAATTGTAAATATACTTAATGTATGGTAATTATGGTATAATAAAATAAATTTTATTACTAACCTTTAAAATAATGGTGATTTATATGAGGAGGATGAAATGATAACTAAAAAGACAGTATTACTATTTTTATTAAGCAATTACGCTGATTGGGAAGCCGGTTATGTAGCTGCTGAATTGAATTGTGACGATGAAAACAATCCTTACTGCATTAAAACCATCAGCTTATCCAAGGAGCCAGTGCACTCAATCGGAGGAATTAAGGTATTACCGGATTATTCTCTGGAAACAGTACCTGAAGATTATGAAGCACTAATACTTATTGGTGGTACAGGCTGGCGGGCATACGAGTCCAATAAAATTGTTCCTTTGGTAAAAGCAACATTACAAAAGGGCAAGACTATTGCAGGAATTTGTGATGGGTCCGTTTTTCTGGCAAAGCATGGGTTTCTTAATGATGTTAAGCATACTTCAAACGATTTAGAGGACTTAGAAAAATACGCTGCCAAGGAATATACCAATGCGCAAAGTTATGTAAACGAACCTGCTGTGATAGATGGTAACATTATAACTGCAAATGGATCAGCACCTCTTGAATTTGCCAGACTCATTTTCAGCAAACTTCATTTAGATTCTGAGGAAGTTATAAAGCGGTGGTATGATTTTAATAAACTAGGCCAAATCGAGTTCGAAAAAATGCATTCTACTTTTTATTCCCTAATCCAAGAAAAAACATACTTCATATTCTCAGTCAACGCTAGCTTCGGCTTAGATGCCGTATTAAAATGACCTTTAATACCTTTTTCTTTAAGTGGAAAATCAAAGTGTGCTGCGGCAATCCCCATATCTACTCTTTGGATATCGTGGGGGAATCTATCGCTATATAAAGATTCTTTATATTTATAAAAATGGAAGTCACTATCTTTAAGAAGTATTCTCCACGGTTGTTTATTTGATGCTGATGGGGCTTGTGGCATCGCTGCAACAACTATGCTATGCCATGATATGATAGCATAGTTATTGAAACCTCAGCATTTGGAAGTAGTGATGGCAGGGTATCCAGTAAACTTTCAAAAGATAATAAGGTAGTTTTACTTCACGGTAGTTCGAAGTATGTTTACTAAAAAAATTAGGTATTAAATTTCAACTTGAACTTAGAGCTTAAGATTAATCAAAACAAATTATATTTATAATTTACATATAGTGCGAGCTGCGAAGCAGCACGTTAATGCGTGTTGTTTCCTCTTGAGAATGGAAGTAATTCTATTTTCATTAGTAAGCTATTAACATACAGTAGGAAAAT
>NZ_CALEVF010000308.1 GCF_937920395.1 uncultured Clostridium sp.
AAGTTATTGTAGCAACGTTTTCTTGCTTTCCTAAAATCATTTCTGTTGATTTTAACATTTCTTCGGAAAACTTACCGTGGGTTCCAAGTATTATAGCTATCATCAATTAGCCCTCCAATTCAAGTATTTAGTAATTAAGGCAGGTATACCAGCCTTGACTACTAAAGATTAAACTTCTAAACTACGATCTTTAATAAAATTTTTATACCAAATTGCACTATCTTTCATAATTCTTTCTTGCGTATTATAATCTACGTACACTATTCCAAAACGTTTTGAATACCCATATGTCCATTCAAAATTATCCATGAGAGACCATAAATAATAACCTTTTAGGTTTCCTCCATCCTTAATGAATTTTTGCATAACTTCAAGATGTGCCTTAATAAAATTTATTCTCTCTATATCATGTACCTTATTATCTTCTGTAACTACATCATCATAAGCAGCACCATTTTCAGTAATATAAAGTGGCAATCTTGTATATTCTCCTTTTATTCTTGAGAGTAAGTCATACAATGACTCTGGGCTATTCTCCCATCCCATTGCAGTTTTTTCTTTTTCGCCCTCTACTCCTGTAAATTTCAGCTGTGAATGTTCATCATATTCCACAATAGTTCTAGTGTAATAATTTATGCCTAGGAAATCCATATCAGTAGATATAATATCTAAATCTCCATCAACAATGAAATCTAGTGCTCCAACCTCTTTCTCGTATAATTGAACCATGTCTTTTGGATAATTCCCCTTAAGCAATGGATCTAAAAACCATCTATTAGTATATCCATCACTAATTTTTTCAGCTATTACATCTTTCTGCTTATTTGACACTGCATATGTTGGTGATAAATTCAAAGTTATTCCTATACTACTGTTTTCAAATTTAAACTTTCTAAAAGTTCTTACTACAATACCATGAGATAATAATAAATGGTGAGCTACTATTAATGCTTTTTTTAAGTCTTTATTTCCTGGTGCATGTGTTCCTAAATAGTTTCCAAGTATAGATGCACAAAAGGGCTCATTATGTGTTATCCACATAGATACATCTTGTCCAAACTCCTCAAATACTTTTGTACAATAATCCTTAAACCAATATATGCAATCTCTATTTTCCCAGCCTCCTAAATCCTGAGCCCATTGGGGTAAATCCCAATGATATAGTGTAATTGCTGGAGTAATTTTTTTATCTTTTAATTTCTTAATTAAATTTTTATAAAATTTTATTCCCTCTGGATTAACCTTATCCTTACATGGAAATATTCTAGACCATGAAATAGAAAACCTATATGAATCCACTCCTATATTTTCTAAAATTTCCACATCTTCTTTAGTCCTATGGTAATGATCACAAGCGATATCCCCTGTATGACCCATAAAAATATTATCCTTATTTTTTGAAAACGTATCCCAAATTGACGGCATTCTTCCGCCTTCATCAACTGCTCCCTCTATTTGGTATGATGCTGTAGCTGTTCCAAATATAAAATCATCTTTGAATTTGTTCATTTTAATACCCCCTATGCTACCATTTGTTATTTTGATATTATTTTACCATACTATCACATCTGTAGTTTCTTTAATTTATAAAAAGTCAATAATCTACTACAAAAGTATTACAACCATTAATTAAGTTATTCATAACCTTTTGTACCTATAGTTCATATATATTATCAATGGTGAATTGGTATATACCTATTCAATAATAACTTACTTAATATTTTTAACAGACCCTCTAAACTCTGAAGGTGAAATAAATACATATTTTTTAAATATAGCGCAAAAATAGCTACAATCCTTATATCCCACTGATTCACCTATGTCCTTAACAGATATATTTCCATTTATAAGCAATTTTTTAGATTCTTGGATTCTTCTTTTTGCAATATACTCAAAAGGACGCATATACAATCGTTTTTTAAATACCTTACATAAATGTTGAGGAGTGATATGTACAAATTTTGCAAGATTTTCAAGGGAAATCTCCTCTGAAAAATGTATATTAATATAATTTATAGTAGGCTCTATTATTGACGTATCCTGAGTACGATTTAAGTCTGTTTCATTACTTGAAGTCCGAAATAATTCAATTAAAAGTCCATATAATAGATATGATGAAATAAATCCTTTTAAAGAATCATTTCCTTTTTGTGTACTTAATATATTATCATATATATTTTTAATGTTGCTATTACTTTTAAAGTTACCTATACAAGATCTTGAAAAACCAAGTTTGCTTAACGTATTTTGTATATTTTCGCCAGTAAAAAGTAACCAATCCGTCGACCAATATTCTGTAGTCTTGTAATATTCATGAGTTTCCTGTGGTTTCAAATAAAAATAAGTTCCTTCTGTTATCTCATATTCCTGTTGATTAGTTTTAAGAATTCCTTTTCCTTTTATGCAAAATATAATTTGACAAAGATTATAGCCTTCATTTCTTACAATATGGCATTGATCTGCTTGTGATCCTATTCCACAAACTACAAATGGCAAACCATTTTCTTGTTTAACTATTGGATAAATTAATGTACTCATATGTTTTCCTTTCTATGTTAATATTCTTATATATGATAATATCATATTATTGACAACTCAACAATAGGCGTATAGTATTAAGCCATAATATAATTCAAATATTTATATACCTAATCGAAAGGAAGTAATAATATGGTTAATGTAAAAGGTAAATGGGCACTTATTACAGGTGCAAACAGAGGAATAGGTTACCAAATAGCTATTTTCATGGCAAAGCAAGGATGCAATCTTATTTTACATAGTAGAAATTTAGAACATACAAAAATTGTAGAAAGTGAAGTAAAAGCTTTTGGTGTTAATGCATATTGTGTGCAAGCAGAACTTTCTAACAACCAAGAAGTAATTGCCATGCTAGATGAAATAGATGCTAATCAAACAGTTGTAGATATTGTTTTTAATAATGCAGCCGTACAAATTGCCTATAGAACAGATTATTTTAAAACTCCAATAGAAGATTTTGATATAAGTTTTCGAATCAACTTTATAGCAGCTATAACAATTTGTTATCGTTTAATTCCAAAAATGATTAAGCGAGGTTTTGGACGTGTCATCAATACAACAAGTGGAATTATTAATGAGCCTGAGCAGGCAGGATATTCAGCAAGTAAAGCGGCACTTGATAAATTCACGAAGGATTTAGGTTCTAAGCTTGAAGGTACTGATGTTATGATTAATTTAACAGATCCAGGTTGGTGTAGAACAGATTTAGGTGGTAAGCATGCACCAAATGCAGTAGAAAGCTGTATTCCAGGAATAGTAGTTGGTGCGTTTGTAGATGATAAAAAAAATGGGCGATTTTTAAATGCACAGTATTTTACTGGTATGTCTTTAGACTCTGCAGTTATAAAAGCAGAAACTATTAACAGTAATTATTAAGATGTAGTAATTCAGTTTAATTTCTTAATAAAATAAATTTCTTAAAATAAATGTTTTTGATAAATATTTTAATTACAATGGATTGAATAGATTAATGTATTCAATTCATTGTAATATATATTATTATCTACCATATAGTATAAACCGATTATCATAGCAGTAAAAGATATTATATAAATAAAATTTTCTCAATAGTTTTACCACTTTATAGTCTCACGAATAAAATCAGCTAAATGTTTACCCATTATCTCATGTGTCTTTAAACTAGGATGTCCATTAATACCATAACCATCACGTTCTACCTGATGCTCAAATTCCAGAAAATATAACCACTTATCACTAATATTATTTTCCTTATTTAGTTTATTAACCACATCATTTTTTATATAATCCCTAGTTACCGCAAGCGCCTTTCCATCTATTACAGGACCTATAGCGCAAATTATCTTTGCTTTGTTATAATTTTTGTGGATCTTATTTACTAAATTAATATACGCTAATGTAAATTCCTCTCTGTCTGGAATAAAATCAGCACTAAAATCATTAGTTCCAAGATTTATGGCTACAACTTGAGGAATAAAGCTTTCAAACTGCCATATGTCATATGTGTCTGGCAGAATACGTGAATATATCGGCGAAAGTATATTCAATTTATTTCCATCATAACTTCTTATCAGTCCAAATCCTGAACGTGCAACAATTGTATATTCCGACTTAAGATATCTTGCAGCTATAGATCCATAAGATAAATATGAGTTATCATATTTAGGACTATATTCTATATCTCTATTAAAAGCTTCATTCCCAAATCCACAGCTTATAGAGTCTCCAATAATTTCTATTTTTCTTTTTAATGGTGCATCCGGTGGCAGTATCCATCCTTTATCAAAATCAAATCCTAAAAACTGAGCGGTTCCTAAATAATACTCTGTGCGCACTACAATGCTTACTTCATGTTAACCTAAAATTAGATCTGATGCGAGTAAAAATATTTTTTCTTCCCCATCACTTAATTTCAAAGAATTAATGACAACTTTTCCATCTATAATTATAAGAAAATAATTATCACCAAAGGATCTAAGTTTTGCAGAAACACTCCTCCCATAAAACTTTGCATACATGGTACTTGCAGACCATGCAAATTTAGGTCCGGAAGCATCACTATAATCAAATCTGCCTATATATCTTACGCCCGCTTTATCACTACATTTTGATTCATATGTTATAAACTCACTCATTTTCTCCCCCCTACTATAGCACTACTCCAATCATAGCTAATCTAAAATTAGTACCACGGCTACTATTTATAACTTTAAGCTCAAAATTATGTTCTATGTTTTCTAAATCATCTCCTATATAGAAGACTCTATACCATCCATCATTTCCACACCACTCAGGACAATACCACTTTATTTGCACCCACTTCCCATCATCTAAAAGGTACTCAAAATCTGCTGAAAGCTTGCCAAAATCAAACCCAAGTACAAGACCGCGTCCATTAAATAAAAATGATAATTCTGACCCGCTAACAGAAGTATCAAGTACTTGGTCCATCCATTGAATGGTTGTTCATCTTCTAGTTGTCCAAGGGCCTTTCAACTTCACTTTTGATAAAGGAAGCAAATAAGATTTTTCCCAGTTTTTTGCATTATAAGGTTTTGGAATTATATATTCTACATCATTCATTTCAAAATTAGCCTTAGTAACTAATTCTTTCTCTAAAAATTTAATTATACTTTGCCCGTATGCATAACTCCCACGAAGGTCTGGATGAAGTCCATCTGGAACCCATTCTTCCATCCTTATGAGCCCCCGCATTACTTCATCTAATGCATAAAGACCCATCCATACAGAACTTATATCATAATGTTTTGCTAAAATTTCAAAATCTTTAATTGTGGATGGGACCTTACTATTAATCATTTCATCATACATTTCCATGCAAAATGTGTATGATAAAACTAAATCACTCTTTCCCTTTACTAATAACTTTCTTAAAAGTCCTTCCCTAGTTCTCATAGTTTTCTCTCTAGGCAAATCATTATCATTTACAGCAAATTCAACAAAAATCAGGTCACAATTTCTTTCTATTATATCTCTTTTCGCTCTAAATACAGCTAGTTCACTTCCCGTACCACCAATTGCTGCATTCTCAACAATTATTTTAACATTTGGAAACTTATCCATAAACCATGATGTTACAGGTTCAGGCCATCTATTTCTACCTCTTGAATCAGTAATTGATCCACCTATAAATCCTATAGTCAACTTTCCTCTCTTAATAGCTTCAAGGGTTCTATTAAGAACCCTACGATACTTAAACACCTCTAATTCCATTATAAACATCTCTTTTCACTAAAATATTATTTATAGTAGTACATAGCGTAATTTTTAATATTTACTTGGACTCATAAAAATCTTTTATTATTTTTTCTGCTGGTTTCCCATAAACTCCATAACTATTATCCTCTTTAGCCTTATTCTCGTCATATAATCTTGACTGCCAATCCCATAATCCAAAACCCTTTATCCACGAAATATCCTTAGTTTTTTCAAACATAACTTTATAATAACTTTCTTGTTCTATTATACTCGCTGCGCCTTGAAGCTCCCAATCATTTGGAATCAACGACGAACCAACTCTACTTGGGCAACCAGCTTCTATAAAGAAGAATGGCTTATTGTATTTTTCAACTACCTTTTGTATACGATTTAACTGACTATCCCAATCATTAATAGGATAATATCCACTTGAGGATATAACATCAATAGCGTCCCACCATTTAACTTGATCCTCTTGATATTTATCAGTATTATAAGTAATTAGTCCACTATAAACTTCTTTTACATATGAAACTAGTGATCTAAATTCTTGTTCTCTCTTTTGTGCCTGCACCATTTCACAACCGACTACAAACATAAAACAACCAGTCTTCTGAGCAATATTTGCATAATGAATTATAAACTTATCATAACTTTTAAACCAATCGCTCCATTTAGGTTCACAAGGTACATCTATATCAAAGAAATTTATGTGAGCTCTCCAAGTACCATCCTTACAATTTACAGTTGGTTTTAATATAACCTTTATCCCCATCTTATGAAATTTATTTATTACCATTATTAGCTCTTCGTCACTAACCGTATATTCACCCTCATAATCAATAAAGGTAGATTGTGCTTTATTTTGAATTCCCGCTGGTGCAATTACTACTGAATTTACTCCAGTTCGTTTCACAAGTAGATTTAAAGAGTTTAAGGCCTCTTCTCTAAGATAATCCCCTCTATGATTAAATGCTCCCCAGGTAAACCCTTTTATGTATTCCATAATATTGCTCCTTTTTATTTATAAAAAAATCCTTAAATCTCAAGTTAACACGATTTAAGGATTTATTATATAATTATTATATAGTGAAGTAAACTATCTATATTCCTCGGCATCCCCAGGTGCTAATTCGGAATTAGCTTTTATATATTGTACAAGTTCATTAACATCACAATATGCAACTGCAAGGTAAGTATCAGCCGCTCCATAATATATAGCAATTCTTCCAGTTTCTGAATCATGTAATGTAGCACAAGGAAAAGCAACATTTGGAACAAAACCTGTAGTTTCATATTCTTTCTCAGGAGTAAGAATATAATCCCTTGTTCTATAAAGAACCTTAGAAGGATTATTTATATCAAGTATTACAGCTCCAAAACTGTAAACAAATCCGTTACAGGTTCCTGAAACACCATAATAAAATAATAGCCACCCTTCAGTAGTCTCTATTGGTACAGCACCAGCTCCTATCTTAGTTGCTTGCCACCATCCAGCTCCACCACTCGCCATAACTCTTCTATGTCTTCCCCAATAAATTAAATCTGGGCTTTCACTTATGAAGATATCTCCAAATGGTGTGTCCACTGTCACTCGGTCTACTAAGTAACCTATACTTATCATTTATCATTCTTGGGAATAACACGCCGTTTCTATTGAAAGGAATAAATGGATTTTCTAGTCTAGTAAAATCTTTAAAATCTTTTGTTTTCCCTATTGCAATAGCTGCACCTGCAAAATCTGAGCACCATATGATATAATAAGTATCCCCTGTTTTCACAAGTCTTGGATCATAAGAATATGCTGGCTCATATAAAACACCTTGCTCATCCTTCCAATGAATTTCTTCATTTTCAATATCCCATTTTAAACCATCCAAACTATGACCTATATGCAATTGTGGTTTACCATGCTTAAGGTCCGCTCTAAATATTCCTATAAAACCATCACCATATGGTACTACTGAACTATTATAAACACGAGCAGTTCTTGGTGTTGGATTCCAACCTATAATACGATTCCCATCATGTCTCCATACTACCCCATCACAAAGTGAAGGTTTATCCTGCTATGGCATATTTTTCATAGCATCTCCAATAATTTTAACTTTACTCATTTTCTGCTCCTCCTTCTATGTTCTTTTTAATAAGTTCAATACGTTGCTGAACACAATCATATGAACGTAGAGGATCTGTAGGAGTTGCAAATGCATATTCTAGTAGCAGGTCAACAGTAGTTGTTGCCACATGAATCCTTGTATCACAAGATGCATAATATATAAACACATCTCCATTATCTTTTGCAATAGCTCCATTGGTAAATACTACATTAGATACGTCTCCAACTCGTTCTTCTCCAAGAGGTGCAATTAAATAACCACCTGGATTTGCTATTACTTTTTCAGGATTAAGTAAATCTGTTACAAACAAGTAAATAACATACCTAAGCCCTGCAGCCGTATTCCTCACCCCATGAGCAATGTGAATCCAACCTTTCTTTGTCTTTATAGGCACACAACCAGCTCCATTTTTTGATTCTGTAATTGTATGATACGTTCTTTTGCTTAGTACTGTTTCTTTTTTAATCACAGCACTTTCCATAGTATCACTGTAACCAAAGCATATTCCACTTTCACTTCCGGTATCTATAAATCCATCCATAGGACGAGTGTATAATAGGTATTTCCCATTTACAAATTCAGGATGTAGAACTACATTTCTCTGCTGAGGTGAAGGCGTTTTAAGATTGGGCATTCTTTCCCAAGTTTTTAAATCTTTTGTTCTAACTATTCCAGCCTCTGCGATTGCGGAAGATAAGTCTCCCATTTTTGCACTGGGATCTTTTCTTTCAGAACAAAATATGCCATAGATAAAGCCATCTTCATGTTTAGTTAGTCTCATATCATATAAATTTGTTTCACCAATACATGTATCTGGAATTACTACAGGATAATTTATAAATTTATAATTATCTATTCCATTATTGCTCTTTGCTATTGCAAAAAATGATTTACGGTCGCTACCTTCCATTCTTGTTACCAAATAAAATTCACCATTTAATTCTATAGCACCCGGATTAAATACAGCATCAATTCCTAGAGTCTCAATAAAATTCGGGTTGGACTCTTCATTTAAATCATATCTCCAACTAAGTGGTACATGTTTCCTAGTTAAAACAGGATACTTATAACGCTTATAAATTCCGTTATATTCTTGTGTTTCAATGTTTTTTCTATTAACAAGGCAATTATATTTTTCAAGTTCCTTAAGATACTTTTCTTTCACAACGCTTCGCCATCCTTTCAATAATTTCTATACACATTCTTCCATTATGATATGGGCATTTCCACGGTTCAACAATAGGCATGTTATCAATAGGTTTATTATTTACATCTAACTTCCAAT
>NZ_CALEVF010000309.1 GCF_937920395.1 uncultured Clostridium sp.
TTCGTGGTTAGTATGACTGAATTATTATCAATGCTTACAACTACATTATACGAGGAGGGGATATTATGCACATACCAGATGGATATTTAAGTCCACAAACATGCGCAGTATTAGGTGCTTTAGCAGTTCCTATAATAGGTATTGCAGCAGTAAAGTTAAAGAAAACATTAAAGGATAAGCAAGTTCCGTTACTTGCAATTGGAGCAGCTTTCTCATTTACAATTATGATGTATAATGTGCCAATTCCTGATGGAACTACGGCGCATGCAGTTGGTGCTTCAATTTTGGCAATAATTCTGGGTCCTTGGGCTGCTGTAGTTGGTGTTAGTATTGCACTCATAATTCAATCGTTTTTCTTTGGCGATGGTGGGATTCTTACACTTGGAGCTAATATATTTAACATGGCATTTGTAATGCCGTTTGTAAGTTATTATTTATATAGGTTAATATCAGGCAATTCACAGATTTCTTCAAAGCGTAGATTTATTGGTTCGATTATAGCAGGATATGTAGCAATTAATATTGGAGCATTATGCGTCGCAATAGAGCTTGGCATTCAACCATTATTATTTCACACGCTTAATGGAACACCGTTGTATGCACCATATACTCTAATGCAAACTGTTCCAGCAATAATGTTTGCTCATCTTACTTTGGCTGGACCGGTGGAGGGAATTGTAACGGGACTTGTTGTGAAATATTTACAAAAATCGAATCCTGACATGCTCCAGATTTATCCACCAAAGAAATTAGCAAATGAAAGATTTCAAGTTATAGGTAGTATAAAGAAATATTGGTATGCGTTAATAATATTAATTATATTTGCTCCTATTGGACTATTAGCTAAAGGTACTGCTTTTGGTGAGTGGTCAGGTGACGATTTAAAATTAAAGCTGGGATTTATTCCAGCGGGTATGACAAAACTTGGCGATAAATGGAACTCATTGTTACCAGGTTATTCTATACCTGGGGTTGAAAGTACTTTCTTTAGGTCATCGTTAGGGCATATTTTTTGTGCAATTGTTGCATTAGCAATAATACTTACAATAACTGGAATTATAAGCTTCCTTCAAAAAAGAAAAAATACTACTAACAATATCAGTTAGTAGTATTTTTTCTGTGTAAGATGCCACGTGCCACGTGGGTGGCACATATTTATTTGTTATCTATTTATTTTAAGCTATTATATATCATATCTAAATTTTCTTTCATGCATGTTAGATAATCTTTATTATCTTCTTTACTCTCTATGGTGTGTATTTTTTCAACTTTAGCTCCAACTTCATTAGCTAGAGCATCTGAGACCTTAGTACTTACCATATCCTCAACAAATATAGTCTTAATTTTATTCTTTTTACAATAATCTGTTAGTTCTTTTAATTTTTTAGCACTGGGTTCACCCTCTGCGAAAACATCTTCTACACTGTTTTGTTTTAGTCCGAAGTCTCTGCAAAGATATGCAAAAGCAGCATGGCCGGTTACGAAGTTTTTGTTGGTAACAGTTTTAAATTTTTTGTTATATTCATTGTAAAGAGTATCAAGCTTTAAAGCGAAATCATTATAATTTTTTTCATAATAAGATTTATTAGG
Organism: uncultured Clostridium sp.; assembly: GCF_937920395.1. Lineage (GTDB taxonomy): Bacteria > Bacillota > Clostridia > Clostridiales > Clostridiaceae > Clostridium_AD. Next base: position 1,591 of record NZ_CALEVF010000309.1, read on the forward strand.
TGAGTCTGCTTTTACTAAAGCATCCCTTACGTTTTTAGCTTGATTTTTTGCACCTTTTAAACTAATCCATAAATGGGGATCATATTGAGCATTTTCAGATTTTTCTGTATTACCTATTGGAGTTGAGCCTTTTGAAGCATCAACTGTTATTAAGTTTTTATTATCTACAGATTCTAAAACCTTATCAACCCAAGATTCCATACCAAAACCATTATATACAAATATTTTAGCATTAGTTAAGCTTTCAAAATCCTTAGCCTTAGGTTCAAAATCATGGGGTTCGGTGCCGTTAGGTATCATAGTTACTATATCAACCTTATCTTTACCTATGGCAGTAGTAATTTCTCGCATTGCATTAAATGAAACTACAACTTTTACTTTGTTTTGAGACTTTAGATTACTAGTTTCAACTTTCTTACTACCACAGGCTGTGAAGGTTAGTATCGTACAAATAAGTAAAATGAATATTGACATTTTTTTAAACATTTTTATCGCTCCTTAAAATTTTTACTTGCAAACCATTTGCATTATCACTTATAATATAAGTATAAATGTCACTTTTGTCAATGGCAGTAGCTTTGATTATTTCAAAACTAGTATATTAATACTTCAATAAAGTGACAAAATTATATAAACTGGAGGACAACTATGATTCAAATTAACAATTTATTTTTTTCTTATACAAGCGGTGCACCCTATATTCTTAATGATATTAGTTTAACTATAAATAGCGGAGAATACCTATCTATATTAGGGGATAATGGTTCGGGTAAAAGTACTCTTGTAAAATTAATATTAAATTTTTTATCACCTACTAAGGGTACTATAGTAAATACTGATAAGAATATTGGCTATGTTCCTCAAAAGTCTGATTTTCTAAACTCACAATTTCCTATTACTGTATACGAGATGCTTAATTGCTATAGAAAAGTATTAAAAATCAAAGATAAGAATTTGGTAACTAGGCGATTAGAAGCTATTAATATGCTTGAGTTTAAGGATTCACTAATAGGAACACTATCGGGTGGTCAATGTCAAAAGATCTTTATAGTACGTGCACTACTAGGAGATCCTGATTTATTAATTTTAGACGAACCCTCAACAGGAATCGATGTAACCAGCCAGAAAGATATTTATAACTTAATTAAAGACTTGAATAGGAATAATAAGATAACCGTTATTGCTATTGAACATAATCTTAATGCTGCTATTAATAATTCTTCTCTTATTTATCATCTATCAAAAGGAAAGGGCCATTTATGCACGCCTGATATCTATATTAAAGAATATTTAAAAGCGAACAAAGAGGAGGAATTTAATGTTTCAGTATAGTTTTATGCAAAATGCTTTTATGATTTCCATTTTAATTTCAATACTTTGTCCATGTATTGGTTTTTTTCTAGTACTAAGAAGGTACTCAATGATTGGTGATACGCTGGCCCATGCTTCTCTTGCAGGAATTGCAATTGGACTTTTATTTAACGGAAACCCAATAATAAGTTCATTCATATTTACATCATTTTGTGGACTTTTAATTGAATTTTTAAGAGATTATTTTAAAAAATATGCTGAGTTAATACTTGTTGTAGTTCTTTCTTTAAGTGTCGGGATTGCTATTACTATCATGAGCTCTGGAGAATTACATGCAAATGTGAATTCATTCCTATTTGGAAGTGTATTAACTGTAACAAGAGACGATTTATATGCAGTATTAGTTTTAAGTATTATATCGATTGTAACTTTAATAATATTATATAATAAACTTGTTATTATAGCCTTTGATGAAGAAGCTGCAAAAATGGGTAGAATAAATGTTAAATTAATCAATTACATATTTGCTATATTGGTTGCTGCTACAATATCTGTTTCTATGAGAATTGTTGGGGTACTTGTTTTAAGCTCAATGATTGCTTTGCCTGTAGCTACAGCAATGCAACTAGGCAAAGGGTTTAAATCAACTCTTTTATACTCAATCTTATTTAGTGTTATAGATATACTCTTGTCATTATTTATTTCTTATTATATGAATTGTGCGCCTGGCGGCATAACTGCATTGATTTCAGTTCTATTACTTGCAATAGTTATATTAATAAAAAATATAAAGTTATTATCATTTAAAAAACGCTATAATTAGTTTTTTTAGAAATGAAAGAAAAAATCCAGAGATTTTCTGAATTTGTCTAAGTAAATATATAAAAAGTCTGGTTTATTTAAATAGTGTTATTTGACATTGAAGTTAATCAGTTGTAAAATTTTATTAGCATATGCCACTGAAAATAGAATTTTGAATTTTAAAAGTATATGAAAAGTGAGGAAAATATTGATGGCAAGACCAGTGAAAAATAGAAGAGTAGAGAATTTACCCGAGTATACATACTTTGTACCAGCAGGAAGACGAAAATGTGAAATTGAAGAAATACTCATAAAAGTTGAAGAGTTTGAAGCCATGAGGCTTAAGGATGTTGAAGATTTAAATCAGGAAGAATGTGCAAAGAAAATGCTTGTTTCAAGGCAAACTTTTCAGAATATAATTGATAGTGCAAGGAAGAAGATTGCTATAGCTTTAATAGAGGGGAAAGCAATAAATATAAGTGGTGGAAATTACACGAGAAATGTGTGTAAATTTAAATGTTTATCTTGCGAGAATACTTATGAAATAAAATATGAAGAAGATAGAAAAATTTGCCCAGCATGTGGATCGGAGCAAGTTACTTGTAATAAACGAAGCAGCTTTTGTCAGAGGCAATGTAACAAACACAATCTTTCTGATAAGTAGTTTTATAATAAAAACATTATTGGCATTTGACAATAATAAATAATAGTATTACAATGTAAATGGCATATGACAAATAAAAGAAAGAGGCGATTATGTATGGCTGAGTGTGAAAGTTGTCCATCAAATGGTGAATGTGAGAATAAAGATACATGTGGTATAGAAAATAATCCATTAAATAAAGTTAAAAATATTATTGGAGTCATGAGTGGAAAAGGTGGTGTAGGTAAATCAACAATATCTGTTCTTATTGCGCATGAACTTAATAAAAAAGGATATAAAGTTGGACTTATGGATTCAGATATTACAGGGCCAAGTATACC
>NZ_CALEVF010000310.1 GCF_937920395.1 uncultured Clostridium sp.
GCAGAACCAATATGTTGGACTCAAGCGCCTGAATCCTTTAAGGATTTAAGAACTCAGCGTAGAAGATGGCAAATCGGTTTATTTGATACATTATTAAGTTATAAATCTATGATATTTAACCCTAAATACGGAACCATCGGTATGATATCATTACCATATTATTGGATATTTGAATTATTAGGTCCAATTATTGAGTTTCTAGGTTATATATTTATACCTCTAGCTTATCTGTTTGGCTTACTACATTTTGATATGTTTATAATTTATCTTATTATTGCATTTCTACTTGGTTGTACATTATCAATGGGCAGTATATTACTTGAGCAGGTATCGTTTTGTAAATATTCATCACTTAAGGATACAATGCATCTTATGTTATTTGCAGTAATTGAGAATTTAGGCTATAGACAACTTACTATACTTTACCGTATTGAAGGTATTTTTAAATTTAGGAAATTGCGTCATTCATGGGGAACTATAGAAAGGAAACAATTTGTTCCAAGTAATGAGGAAGAAGAGATGTAAAATAAATCAATAATATAAAGGAAATTATCTTTTTATGAAGAATATAACATTTATATTATATATTATATATAATACTTATATTATATAGGGGGAGAATTGATTTGAATAATTTGGAAGTATTAAGAAAAAGAAACTTACTTATGGCAAAAATAATGTGGATAATGTCTTTTATTTATATTGTATTTTCAGTATTAGCTGGGATTGATAAAAAAGGGGTAATTACTATTGCACCGATACTAGTGGGTATAAGTATTTTACTTAGTGTTCTTGTATGGAGAAAAATAATTGAAGATAAGATAAAGTACATAGCTGCAGTAGGACTATGTATTACTCATTTTTTATTTGTGCTTATGTTCCATGATCTTGATGGTTTTTTAATTGCATTTGTAGTTATGGTTGCAATATCCTTATATCAGAGTTACAAGACAACAATACTTTCAGCAATTTTAGTAGACGGTACATTGATATATGGCTTTTTTTCACAAAGTGGAAAGATGTATGGTACGTATAATGACCCATCGGGATTAGGTACTGTACTTGTGGTATTTTTAGTTATATCTATTTTATTTTTTATACAAATAGGTGCAACGCAAAGATTAAATAAACAAGTAGAAGTGAAAATGAATGAAATACAACTTTCAAAAGAAATTGTTGATAATGTGTTAGTAAAACTTCAACTTTCTATTAGCAATTTTGTTAATTTTAGTGAGGAGTTACAAGGGAATGTAAATGCGTCAGGTAAGATTTCTGAGGAATTAGCTTCTGGTTTTAAGGAAATAAGTTTAAATGTTGAAGCTCAAACTGGATTAATAGGTGGAGTGAATAATGAAATAGATACAGAGACTGAGTATATAAAAAGTGTAGCAGCAAGATCAAGTGCTATGCGCTCTCTATCAGAAAATACTTTATCTAAAGCTAAGGAGTGTGGCAATAACATTACTTTCTTGTCAAAGGAAATGGAGAAAGTATCAACAAGTGTAGAAGGGGCAGTTTTAATTACTAAGGATCTAAATTTTAAGGCGGATAATATTGAAAGTATATTGGTAAATGTAACTGCTATAAGTAAACAGATAAATTTATTAGCATTAAACGCAGCAATAGAGGCAGCAAGAGCTGGTGAGCAAGGCAAGGGTTTCTCTGTAGTAGCTGATGAAGTTCGAAAATTGGCTGAGCAATCACAAAGTTCTAATCTTGAGATTTCAAATATTTTAGGGGACATCAAAAGTAAGATAGGAGAAGTATCCACTGAAATTAATGAACTTCAAACCTCAGCGGGCACTAGTAATGAATCTGTAAACAAGGTTATTAAAGCGTTTGAAAGCATAAACTTAAATTCTAAGGAAATGTTAGCTAAGGCATCAGAGGTAGATACTATGACTTTAAAAATAGAACAATCTTCTTCTGGGGTATTAGGCAATATTACAAATTTAGCGGCTACTGCGCAAGAAACAGCAGCTTCTGTTGAAGAAATCTTGGGCGGAATGAATGAACAAAATGTACGGATGGGAAATATCGTAACAAGCTTTAAAGATTTAGAAAAATTCATTGGTGAACTTAGAGCGGTTAAAGCATAAATGAAAGGTACCTATAGCCCAAGGGCAATAGGTACCTTTAAAAACGTTTACTTGAATTATTTACCCCACCAATCCCATTTTGTAAAGGAGTATGGAACAAATCCCATTGGATCAATTTTGTTAAAGTATAACATTTCTCCAGGTTCTAATGTGTTTGTACTAACTGTATACTGAGAACCTATCATTCTTACTACTTCTAGCTCTGCCCATGGATCATGTGGAGAATCAGTAAGTACTACAGTTGCGGTTGCTAATTTATCCTCTTTTACATCATCTATTGCTAATTTTTGTTTTATCAAAGTAGGACTTAATAAGAAACCACATCCATCAGCTGCTTTAGCATAGAGTATGTTATACATATATTCACTTACGCCTTCATTAAATTCTTCTACTTTACCGTCTTTATTTAAATTGCCTGATATATCAGCATTAACTGTAAAAAATTCTATTCCATTACGACTAATTTTACCTATTGCTTTACCATCTTTCACTTCAAAATCTATATTTGCCATTTTCTTTGGAAGTCCACATACTTCTCTTCCCATGGACATTGCCATTCCGTCAGTTATTGGCATGGATAAACAGTATCTACCTACTACTCCATCACACTGTGCAAGGATAAACAAACCAGCTTCTTTGTAACCTGGAGCAAAGCTTGTTTTAGGATAATTGGCTACGAAGGTTGAAACTAATGGTTTGCCTAATACTGGTTTTAATGGAGCTGGAAGTAATTTTGCTATAACTTCTGGTTTGGTTTCCCAAACTGTATTTAATGTCTCAGCACCATAAAATACTGTTTTGCTGCCTTGTAATGATTTTAATTGTTCCATTGTTTTTGTAAAACTATGCATAATATACCCCTCCTAAATTTAAATGTATTATATCTTACTAAAGCATGTATGCTTTTTCAAATCCATTAAGCACTGCATCAACAACTCTACCTGGTTTTAGAACATCTCCTAATAATTCAACAATATCATAATGCTCTTCAACCTGAGTTACTATTTCCTTATTTGATTTAACCCCTAAAGATAAAACTACAACATCGGTTTTTATAGTAGTAACTTTTTTATCTTTAGTGTTTTCAATATCTATTTCACCATCTTTAATATTTGTAAGTTTGCTACAAGGAAGCATTACTACTCCAGCTTTGGCAAGTCTCATACTTATATCAATTACATTAGGCAAATACCCTGAAGGTCCAATTTTATCTGCCATTTCGATTACTGTTACTTTATTTCCTTTTGAAGTTAATAATTCTGCTATTTCAAGTCCTGTCATTCCAGAACCGGCAATCACTATATTTTTATTCTCTAAGACTACTTTGTTTTCTAAAACATCAGTTGAGGTATATACAAAACTCTTGTCTATTCCTGGAATAGGAGGGACTATAGGGTTTGATCCTGAACTAATAAATACTGCATAGGGATTAATTTCATTGATCTTTTCTAAAGTAGCTTTTTCATTTAATCTAACCATTACGTTTAATTTCTTAATAGCTAATTTTTGATATTCTAGGAACCAATCTAATTTTTCCTTTAGTGGAGGTTTAGTAGCTAGGTAGACATTGCCACCTAAACAGTCTTTTTCTTCAAATATTATAGGTACAAATTTTCTAAGTGCTAAAACTCTAGCTGCTTCCATTCCAGCTGGGCCACCTCCAACAATTACTACTTTTCTATCGTCGCCGGTTTTTGGAAAATCTAAATATTCAAGTTCTCGTCCAACTCTTGGATTAACAGCACATTCTATATTCCCACATTTCATAATGCTTTCTATACAGTTCAAACATGATATGCAAGGGGTTATATCTTCCTCGCGACCTTCTTTTGATTTATTACCCCATTCTGGATCTGCTAATTGCGCTCTACCTACTGCAACAAAATCTAAATTATCTTCTTTTAATATAGTTTCAGCCATATCAGGTTTTCTAATTACATCGCAAGCAATTACTGGGATACTAACTGCTGCTTTTATAGCTTTGGCTAAATTCCTTTTCCATCCTTGAGGATATGAGATTGGTTCTATTATTGTAGTAACGGATTCATATGTTCCTGCACTTACATTAATAGCATTTACACCTAAGTTTTCAAGGTAAACTGCTTCCTGAATTGCTTCATCGAGTGTTATACCATCTTTAGTAAATTCATTTCCATCAATTCTAACCGAGATAGGGAAGAGCTCACCACATTTTGCACGTATGCCCATTATTATTTCTGTTATAAATCTCATTCTCTTTTCAAAAGTTCCACCATATTTATCTTCTCTATGATTTGATTGAGGGCTCATAAATTGTGCTACAAGATATCCATGAGCACCATGAATTTCAACTCCATCTATACCAGCCATTTGTGCGAAAACAGCGCCTTTTACAAATTTCACAACTAGACCGCCGATTTCTTCTATTGTCATTTCTCTAGGCATTTCACCAATAGCTGATGACATTATAGGACTTGGCCCAGCTATTTGACGACCATCTATCATCATAGCGTGATTTTGTCTTCCTGGATGTTGTAATTGGACAAATATTTTTGTGTTGTATTTGTGCACTGTGCGAGCCAAAGTTTGAAGTCTTGGGATTTGTTTTAAATTCATTACACTTAATTGATTGGGCATTCCTACCCCTGTTTCATCATCTACTCTAGTTATTTCAGTAATTATTAATCCACATCCACCTTTTGCTCTTTCCTCATAATAACGGATGAGCTCATTAGATGCTTCACCATTGTAGGAAGCTAAATTTGTCCCCATTGCTGGCATTACTATTCTATTTTTTATTTCTAAGTTACCTATATGACCTTTTTTGAAAAGCTTTTCATATTTCATTATAAAATATACCTCCTTATGTAGTATTTGTTATATTCTTTAGATTAACTGAAGTATAACATTTCATAAAATGTCATGCTATGGATTAAAATCCAAAAACACTTATTATCATTGTGCATTATGCACTTATACATAAAAAGTTATATATTTCTTTGTGCACTCATTAGTTTTTTATAAAAACCAATTAATTTATAAGCGTAATATAGTTTAAAACTATTGTCATTCTCATCTAAATTTATTCCTATTAAGTCTGAAATTTTTTCTAATCGATACCTAAGGGTATTTCGATGTATAAACATCTCGTCTGCTGCTTTTGTCATACTGTGATTATTTTTTAGATATATATATAAAGTTTTATATAATTCGGAACTGTTTTTGGCGTCATACTTTTTTAATATATATATGGAAGTGTTATAAAAATCCTCTTTTAGTATTCGGTCTTTTGCCATATAAATAAAATTATAAGGCTGAATATCCTCATGTCTATAAATATATTTTTCCTCTCCTAGAATGTTTCCAACTTCTAGGGCTGCGATTGCTTGCTTATAGTATATATTGCAATCTTCTATTGAAGAGAACTCGCTACTAATTCCCATTCTTAAATTATTTTCCGATAAAAAGCTTTTAATTTTCTCAGTTCTATTTTGACTTCGGACAAACTGGTCTGTATCGTTTATTATTACGATATCTCCATTATAATAAATTGAACTACTCTTTGGAAAAAGATTCAATAAATTTGGATTGAGATATCTAGAATATACAGATTGTTTAAGTTCATAACTTGAAATGTCAATTACTAAAACAAAAATATGAGGACTAAATACCAAAGAAAAATTATCTAATCTTTCTTTAATTATAGTTTTGTTTTTTATGTTGTTTTCTAATAAATCATATAATATTTCTTCACTTAGAACATTTTTGGTATTGTTATAAAATTGTTCTTTTTCTAGTTTCTTTGAAATAATTTCACTTATTAACATTAACAAATCGTAGTCATCAAGGCTTATAGGTTTTGCGCATTCTAGGAGCAGAATATTACCTACGGTTTTACCTTTTACAACTATTTTGAATACAACTTTTTTTGTAGGGCTTACTGGGCAGGTTACTTCAAAGGGCCTCTCTGTTTTTCTTCCTTTTATCAATGCGTCTAATTTCTTAAGTTCGGCAATAAATTCATAAGAGCAATATCCTTTTTTAACATTGTCCATCCATAACAAATCAGTAATATTCTCTAGAGCAGAACTAGCAAGTACTTTGAAACTTAGATCAATAACAATTAAGGGATTGCCAATTAATTTTGAAGCGGTGGCAATTATTTTATTAAGGTCATCTCCTGCGAGCAAAGATTCTAATAGTGACACTTTGAATTTATTGTAAATTACATCACGCCTAAAGAAAGCCCTTACCTCATTATAAATCTCTAATATATCCTCATTTTCATTAAGTTCGATTATTCTTAAGTTATTGTTAATATATTTTCCGAGTATTGTACTATCATCATTCAGTAAAATAAAACAGGCATTACTTATTTTATCCATAGATCCTTTGAAAGTAGAAGTATAACCAATATAAATATAGTTTTCTAAATACATTATTTCTTTCCCTGTAACTAAATCAACATCGATAAATGGATCACCTTGTGCACTGTTAAAGTAAACGTTTTTAGTTTTGGACGTAAAGTATTCACATAAGTGATTAAAAGTAATATTCATAATACACCTCCATTAAAATATAGTGCATTTCGCACAAGTAAGGTACCACAATTTGGATTTATATATATAGTAACAGATTTTTGAGTGTGATATAACTATATTATAGTAAAAACTTAAAAGTGAGGGGAGAAAAATTATGAAAAGTGTAAACGATTTATCAAATATCAAAGGAAAAATAGCGATAGTTACTGGTTCAGCATCTGGAATAGGGCAAGCAATAGCAGTTGGACTTGCCGAAGGTGGTGTAGACATTGCCGGAACATATTCTAGTACCTCATATGAAGAGACAAAAGCACTTGTTGAAGCAGCAGGACAAAAATTTTTCCCAATACATGCGGATGTATCAAAAACTGATGAAGTAAGCAAAATTATACCAGCAGTTCTTAAAGAATATAATAGATTTGACATACTTATAAATGCTGCAGGTATTGAATCACATAATCCTGTTGGTGATAATTATAGTGAAGCGGAATATCAACGTTGTTTGCAAATTAATTTAAATCAAGTTGTTTCACTTATCGCAGAAGCTGGAAAATTCTTTATTAAAGAAGGCAAGGGAGGAAGAATTTTGAACGTATCGTCTATTGCAGGATACCTCGGAATGCGTTCTGGAATGTCTCCATATGTTATTACTAAACATGCAATAAGAGGTGTAACTAGATCATTTGGTCTCGAACTAGCTCCTTATGGAATTACTGTAAATGCTATTGCTCCAGGTCCTATCTTCACTAGCATGACAACAAAACCACCAATGAAAAAATTAATGATGGATAGAGTTGTTGCTGCAAAATGCCCAGTAGGTCGTTGGGGATTCCCAGAAGACTTCAAAGGAATAGCAAATATGCTTTGCTCAGATGCTGGCGGATTTATAACAGGCCAAACCCTTTTAGTTGATGGAGGATATACATTAACGTAAAAAATAAAGAATCACTCTCAAAAGTATATTTGAGAGTGATTCTTTTAGTTTTATCATTTTTAAAGCATAAAAAAAGCACTTGCAAACTTTCTACAAGTGTTAATAAATTATTTTAATAAGTATACAAAAGTCATTCTTCCAATAACTATGGATACTGGTTGCGTTGAAGTTAAACCTGATGGAGTAACACCATCATAAAAAAATAAAGCATTTTTTGTTGGATCAACTCCACTAAGTGCTGATAATGCAGCTTTTAAAGCACTTGCACTAGCAGGTCTATTGATAGCACCATTTTTTACTACAGTAAATTGGTAATTATTATTTGTATGTTCATTAATAACGCCTGAAATTGAATTTGGAAATAAGTTATTCTGTACTCTATTTACAACTACAGCGCCTACAGCAAGTTGAGCATTATAAGATTCTCCTCCAGCTTCTGCAGTTATTAATCTAGATAACAAGTTCAAATCGCTTTCTGTATATCTTATCGATACAGCATTTGATTGCTGGACGGGCGTGGTTTGTGGCGTAGTAGTACTTGTTGCTGTCGTCGAAAGTTTAAGAGTTTGTCCAACATATATAGTATCATTCCATTTGTTATTAGCAGTTCTTAAAGCACTTAATGATAGACCACATTTTTTGGCTATTGTAGACAAACAATCTCCACTCTTTACGGTATAAGTTTTAAGTGCATTTTGAGCTGGAGCTTTCGTTGGAGTTTTAGTCGGCGTTGCTGTAGAACTAGTTGAATTACTAAGCTTGAGAACTTGTCCAACATATATAGTATCATTCCATTTGTTATTAGCTGTTCTTAAAGCACTTAATGATAGGCCACATTTTTTGGCTATTGTAGATAAACAATCACCACTTTTAACAGTATAAGTTTTAACTGTATTCTGAGCTGGAGCTTTAGTTGGTGTGGTTGTAGGTTTAGAACTAGTTGAACTATTAACCTTGAGAACTTGTCCAACATATATAGTGTCATTCCATTTATTATTAGCGGTTCTTAAAGAACTTAATGATTGTCCATATTTTGATGCTATTAAAGATAAGCAATCACCACTTTTTACAGTATATGTTGTCATGGTAGTTGCAAATACATTGTGTGATGTAATTGTTGAAACACCTATGGTTAATATTGATGCTAAGAAAATAGGTTTAAGACTTTTAATTTTGTTCATTGTTTATCCCCCCTTTAAATAATATTTGGTAGTATTGTTGTATTATACCATAATAATACAATAATTAAAAATAATCGCAAATTAGAAATAAATCTTACAATGGTCACGGAAAAAAATAGCAAAATAGTAAATATAATAGTATAATTGCTTTGATAAGATAAAAATAAGTAATTTTAAGCATATATTGTGCTATTACAATGGGGAGGACACAAAAATGAAACGGTGGAAAAAAAATGTTTTAATTATATTTATTATTTTTGTAGTGGTTGTTGTAGGAGGATTTGGTTACGTCTTTTATGACCTTAGTAAAATAAATACTATGAAAATATCAAAAAAAGATGGGGATTTGGGGATTAAAAGCACAGCGACTACAAATGTAGAACAGAGTAATGATGTAACAAATATTGCTTTATTTGGTCTAGATAGAAGAGCCAAGACTGACTCAAGTCGCTCAGATTCTATGATAGTTTTATCTATAGATCAAAAACATAAAAAAATAAAAATGTCATCACTTATGAGAGATTTTTATGTATCAGTGGATGGTCATGGTCAAACAAAGCTTACACATGCATATGCTTATGGTGGAGCACAACTTGCAATTAAAACTATTAATAAAAATTTTAATTTGAACATTAGAGATTATGTTGCTGTTGATTTTTATGATCTTGAAAACCTAATAAATGCTATTGGTGGAGTAACTATTAATGTTCAGCAAGATGAAGTTCCTTTAATTAATAGTTATATGCAAGAAACTGGTGGAATTGAAAAAGAAGCAATAACTAAGATTACAACTACTGGAAAACAAAACTTAAATGGACTTCAAGCTGTTGCGTATTCAAGAATACGTTATACTGCTGGTGACGATTTTAAGAGAACTGAAAGACAAAGAACTGTATTAACAGCTATGATTACAAAACTTCAATCAGTAGGAGCGACGCAGTTTCCATCTGTTGTTAACAAACTTTTACCCTACACTGAGACTAGTATGAATAGTGTAAATTTGATAAAACTTGGTACAAAAGTTATTGCAACTGGTACAACAACTTTGGAACAAGAGAGATTCCCAGTGGATGGTTACTGGTCATCACAAATGATCAATAAAGTGTATTATTTGGTGGGAAACATTAAGGCTACAACAGATCAACTTCATAAATTCATTTATGATGATGTAAAACCTAAATAATATAAAAAAACTCTCCGGTTGGAGAGTTTTTTTTATATTATATAACTATTAATAAAATCATCAAATACATTAATAGTTTCAAATTTATTAGTATTTCTAACATCTATTTTAACTTTTTGATTAGTAAAAATTAAGGTTTTATTTATTTCTGATTGCACTTCTACTTTAATTAAGTAACCTGTAATAGAAAGGTTTGTTTTAGTAAAACTATGTAAGTATAAGCTGTCTTCATATAAATCTACAATAATAATATCACGCTTAATTTCATCAAAGTATTTTTCTATTTCTCCATTAATAAAAGTATATTTTATTAGAGGACTTATACTGCCAGATTCATTAAACGGCTTAATTACTAAATAACTATCATCTACCTCGTTTGTAGATCCATTTGACATTATTAAATTTATGCTACTATCTTTTTTCTTTAAATCCTTATTCTTAATCAAGATTGATTCAATAGTTTTACAATCCTTAAGAGCTTTGTTGACTTTAAAATAAAAAAGAGTCTTTTTGAAAAAAGAAGAATTGACATTTTTATATGTTGGTATAATTTGTTCACTCACAATGAGGCCCCCCTAATACTTATGTTATGTACAAGTATAAATCGATTTCATTTATAATTGGACATAAACAAACTTATAAAGTTTATAGATAACTTTATTTATACTATAACTTTATTTATCAATAAAAACATATTTTACAATTTTATTGTATAGGTTATGGTCAATTATGTCAAGAAAATTTATATGTGGCGTGTTCAGGGTATAGAAGTCATTCAAATAGAGGCTATTGCTATATTTTGGGAGAAATCATAAAGTAACATTATTGCAGAATTAGTCACAAATTGTAACACGATAATTAAAGGAATACAATAGTTAATAGTGTAATATGGTAAAGATAAGTTGGGTTTATACGAGTTATAATAGTAAACCTTAGATTGTAATGGAGAAATTTATAAAAAGATGGTTTTTAATAATGAGATAAAATAATATACTTACTTTTTAATGGTTCTAAAATTTGGGGGGCGTGATAAATGAGGAGAGTAACTACGAAAGTAATAGCAATAACAACAGTAGCAGCGGTGTTATTTATAAGTACCAGTGCTTGGGCAATTACTAATAAAATGAAAGATTCATCTGAAAACAAGACTAATTTAGCAAGTGGAGTAAAGGCAACAGCAGTTGATAATGACAATAGCTTAGCTAATAAGAAAAGTGATGAATTAGCTGCTAATGAAGCTAAAGCCAAAGCTAAAGAAAAAGCGGATTTACTAGCCAGTGATAAAGCAAAAAAAGATGTACTTGCAAAAGAAGCAGAAATTTTAGCAAAACAAAATGAAGCAGCAAAAGCAGAAAAAATTGTTTCAGATAAGGCAAGCCAGGGAGAAATATTAGCAAAGGCGAAAGAAACTTTATCAAATCAGTCAAAAGCGATAGCAAAACTAGCTGAAGCTAAAAGAGTTGCGACAATTGCTGCAAATAGAGCAGCAGTTAATAGGTCAAATACAGCTTATGCAGCTACAGTAGCTGCAAATAAGGCGGTACAAGTAAGGGCGACTAATCTTGCTAGAACAAGAGCAGCTAATCTTGCTAGAACAAAAGCAGCTAATTTAGCTAGGACAAATGCAGCTAATAAAGCAGCTACAATAGCTGCAAATAAGGCAGCACAAGTAAAGGCGACTAATCTTGCTAAAACAAGAGCAGCTACATTAGCTAGGGAGAAGGCTAATTTGGAAGCTAAGACTGAGGCTGCTAATAACGCTAAAATAGAGGCGGATATGAAAGCTGTAATAAAAGCAAAAGAATTGGCTGATAAACAAAAACAAGAACAAGAATAAAATTATATAGAGAACGGTAATTAAGAGGGGGAATATGAGTGTTTTATAAAAAAATTTTTACTAGTTTATTAGTTTTTTTAATGGTATTAAGCAATATTGTTTTTACACCAATGACTGCTAAGGCAGTAACTGACGTAGCACTACCAATATTAAGTAGTATGAGTGTAGACAAGATATCTGTTGTAGCTGGAGAAAGTGTTAAGGTAACACTAGGGGTTACTAATAGTGACGGTAGTGGAATAAAAGATGTTACTATTTTTTATCGATCGCCTTTAACAAATAAATCAAAATCTATAAGTATGAAGAATATTAGTGGAGACATATATGAAGGTACTTTAAGTTTATCTAGTATAGATGAAATTGGTACATGGAAAGCTACTTATGTTAGTGTAACTGACAATTTAGGTAACGCTAAACATATAGATAATTCAAACATATATCCACTTTCTTTAATCAAACAAGATTTGAAACCTCTTAATTTTGAGTTAAAGCAAGTAGATACATCAATTAATCCTCTATCTCAAACATGTGTTACTCAAAGCGAGGAATGGTCGACTAAAACAATAAATGGAGATTTATATATTGGACCAAATTCAATATTAACAATTAATGGGTTGGTTACAGTAAATGGTGATGTATATGTTTTGGGTGCAATCCAGAATTATGGTAATTTAAGCGTTACTGGAACTATACATGCAATTCAATATAATACAGTGGCATCCACTTTAAAATATGGTACTGTAGTTACGTTAGGTGGAACAATTTCAATAGGTTCAATAAAAGCTTCAAATGATCCAATAGATATTCCGCTTAAGATATACGAAGCAGATAATAAAAATGCTTTAATAGCTAAAGAAGGAAAACTTAATATAACAGGAGCAACTCTACCAATAGCTGATTTATATTTAGATGATACAAAAATAGATTATAATGTTAACGGAACCTTTAGTCTAAGTTTAGATGTTGCCAATAAATCATCAATAACATTTCAAATAATTGATATTTTGGGGAATAAAAAAGATGTAAAATATACTATTAACAATCTCGCAAGCAAAGTCTTTTTTAATTCAACTCAAGGGTCATTAGTAAATAATCAGGTAATTGAATATAATGCTAATGCTGTAAAACCAGCAGATCCAATTAGGACAGGCTACACATTTGGTGGTTGGTATAAAGAAGCAACATGCTTAAATACATGGAACTTCACTACTGATAAAGTAACAGTAGATACTACAATTTATGCGAAGTGGACAGTGAGCAACTACACAGTTACATTAAATAGCCAAGGTGGAAGTGTAGTAAGTAATAAAAGTGCAACGTATAATAGTTTAATAGTAGCGCCAGTTTCACCAACTAGGACAGGCTACACATTTGGTGGTTGGTATAAAGAAGCTGCATGTTTAAAGGTATGGAACTTTACTACTGATAAAGTAATGACAAATACAACAATTTATGCGAAGTGGACAGTTATTCCAAATGGAATCCCAACAGGGTTAAAAGCGACATCGGCTTCATATAATAGTATTAATGTTAATTGGAGTACAGTAACTGGAGCGAGTGGGTATGCTATTTACAGAGCATTATCAAGCACTGGACAATATACTTGGATGTCAGAGACTACAAAAACTAACTATCAAAGTAGTGGACTTACTACAAACAATACCTATTACTACAAAGTTAAGTCATATAAAATGGTAGGTAAAGCTAAAGTGTATAGTGGTTATTCAGCTATGATAAGCTCAAAACCAATACTGCTTGCACCGACATCAGTAAAAATAGCAGCATCCTTATATAATAGTATTAATGTTAAATGGGGTAGCGTAGCTGGAGCAAGTAAATACGAAGTTTACAGAGCGACATCAAGTGTTGGTAAATATACGTTAATATCAACAACGACTGCAATAAGTTATACCAATAGTGGGCTTACAAGTAATAGTGTTTATTACTTTAAGGTTAGAGCATATAGACTTATAGGTTCTGTTAAAGTGTACAGTGGTTATTCATCTGTGTTAAGTGCAAAACCAATGCCAGCTACACCAACAGCATTAAAAGCAGCAGCTACCTCATACAACAGTATTAATATTAGATGGAATGCTGTTTATGGAGTAAGTGGATATGAAGTTTATAAAGCAACAGGGAGTAAAGGTTCATGTACTTTGGTGTCAACCACTACTGGTGTGAGTTATAACAGCACTGGACTTATGACAAATACTAGTTATTACTATATGGTTAGAGCATACAGGCTAAATGGTAATGTTAAGATATACAGTGGTTTCTCAGCTTTAGTAAGTGCAAAACCAATACCAGCAACTCCTGTAAATGCCAAGGCTACTAGAATTAGTTCTAAA
The DNA here is from genome assembly GCF_937920395.1 of uncultured Clostridium sp. Classification (GTDB taxonomy): domain Bacteria; phylum Bacillota; class Clostridia; order Clostridiales; family Clostridiaceae; genus Clostridium_AD. The sequence goes on from NZ_CALEVF010000310.1 coordinate 14,103, forward strand.
AGTATTAAAATTACATGCAACGCTGTATCTGGAGCAAATGGTTATGAAGTATATAGAGCTGCTTCAAGTAGAGGAACTTATGGGTTATTAGCAAGAATGACAAATTCTTATTATACAAATTCAAAGTTAACAGCAGGAAGAACTTATTATTATAAAACAAGGGCATATAGAGTTGTTGGGAAAACAAAAGTATACAGCAACTGGAGTGCCATAGTACATGCAAAGGCATAGATTATAGAATAATAAAGAACAAACGTTCTATTGGACTATAAAAATAAGGATATCGAATTCGATATCCTTATTTTTTATATTTTCCTATAACAGCGGATATTACTACAGCTAAACTAGAGATAGAAATATTGAGATCCTCAATTTTCTTCTCAAATCTAACTAGTAGATATATACTCACACCTATAGGGAAGCCAACTGTATTAACCAGTTTAATTAATGCATCATACATGCATAATCACCTCCCTCACCATTACATGATATATATATGAGTTTAATATTGTTTTTGTGGATATTATAGAATTAATTATATAAATAGCGATTTTTGTGTTTTTTTATTGAAAAGATGTTTAATAGTAAAAATGATGATATAATATCATGAGAACTAATTATGAGAAAAATGAAGAAGAGGTGTATATTGTGAAAGCTTTAGGAAAATGGAAAAAGCCGATACTCATACTAAGTGATGCAGTTTTAGTTAACTTAGCATATATATTAGCTTTCTATTTTAGGTATAACTATAGAAATTTCAAGTTTTATTCAAGCGATTATAAAGAGATAGCAATAATAGTAACAGTTATTTACATAGCGTGTTTTTATTTATTCAAACTTTATGAAAGTCTGTGGAGTTATGCAAGTGTAGATGAATTTATGTTGGCTATTGGCGCTTGTATTGCTGCAGATATTCTAACCATTGCATTTGTTAGAATTATCGGTCATCCATTTACATATGGAGTAAGTATACTTGCATGTGCTTTTAGTATTCTATTCATACTTGGGTTTAGGATGTCTTTTAGAGTCTATGAAAGATTTTCGGGTATTTTGAATTGTAATGTAAGTAAGAATGATAGAAATAGGGTAATGGTAATTGGAGCTGGGGCAGCTGCAGCTATGGTTATAAAAGAAATGAAAAGCAGCAGCCAAGCTAAGTATACTCCTGTAGCTGTAATTGATGATGAACCTTATAAAAAAGGTAAAATCATAATGGGAGTAAAGGTTTTAGGAAATAGAAAAGATATAATTTCTATTGCAAAATCAAATGATATAGAAACTATTCTTATAGCTATTCCAACTATAGGAGACGATGATAAACAACAAATACTAGAAATATGTAAAAAAACAAAATGTAAAATAGAAATTATTCCAGGTATGTATGAAATA
>NZ_CALEVF010000311.1 GCF_937920395.1 uncultured Clostridium sp.
AGTGTTTCATTACATCATTTGCACCACGACCAAAGTAATCATGTAATTTTACATATTCTTTATAAATTGCTTCATAAGCCTTTAACTTTTCCATTATCTAAGTTTACAACCACTGCCCTTGAATACAAAGTTCCGTAGTCAACTCCAACTGTATATTTTGTTGCCATTTTATTGACCTCCCTCTTAGTAATCGCTTACAATACAAACTATAGTATTTATACGCATGAGTGTCAATATAATTTTATGCAAATTTAATATTTATACGTAACAATTCCAAATATTCTTGTGAAAAGGTTTAACAACTGATATAATATTTTATAATACAAGTATGTTATATTTTAGGAGAGAGATATGAAATATAAATATGAAGAAGTAATAGAAAAAATTATTAATTGGGCAATTAGTGAAAAGTATAAACCTTATGAGAAACTACCAACTGAATCTGAATTAATGTCTATATTTAATGTCAGTAGACATACAGTAAGAAAAGCAATAAGTGATTTAGAAATTCAGCAATATGTATATAGGATACAAGGAAGTGGTACGTATCTATCTGATTGGAAGCAAAGTGATTTGTATTTAAAAAAGAACAAAAACGTTGGTGTACTTACAACTCATATATCTAATTACATTTTTCCGGATATAATCAAAGGGATTGAAAGTACTCTATATGAACAATCCTATTCTCTTTTAATGTCGTCTACTAGTAATAACTTAATGCTTGAAAATAGCAATTTAAGAAATTTGATTGCGCATAAAATAGATGGTCTTATTCTAGAACCAACCAAAAGTGCGTATCAAATTCATAATTTAGAATATTTGAATAATATATTATCTAAAAACATTCCTATTATTATGATTAATGCTACTTATACTGCGATTAGGACTCCAAGCTTATGTGTTGACGATTTTACTGGTGGTAAAATAGCTACAGAATACTTGATATCTTTAGGCCATAAAAATATAATGGGTATTTTTAAAGTTGATGATTCTCAAGGTATCCATAGAATGAATGGATTTATTACAGAATGTCAAAAGAATGAAAATTCACATTCTAAAAATGAAGTTTTAACTTACCTTTCAGATGAAGTGGAAACAATACTTCCACAAAGAATAGAGGGTGTGCTGAAATCAGAGAAACGCCCTACGGGAATTTTTTGTTACAATGATGAAATTGCCTATATGGTGTTAAACATTGCACATAGGTTAAAGCTTAGAATCCCTGAGGATCTTTCTATTATTGGATTTGACGACTCATCGCTTTCAACAATCATGGAACCAAAATTGACTTCTATAACACATCCAAAAGAAAAGATGGGTATAGACGCTGCTAAACTAATTATTAAACTAATTAATAATGGTAATCAGTTCGAAGAAAATGATTCTATATTGTATGAACCTAAGCTTATTGTTCGGTGTTCTACAAGCCAATTCAAAATCACAAAGGAATAAATAACATAATATAGTGGTATATTTCAGTCAATAATGAAGGGAATAATAGAGTTATAACAATGATTTCTATAAATTAGTACGTATATATATAATGTTTAGGTTGACATTTATTAGAATAAATACTATTATTACACTTATTAAGAGGAATTACATAAAGAGGGGGCGACCAAGTTGTAATCGATTGTATTAGAAAATAATTTGGACAAGTTTATTAAAAAATGAATTATTCCTCTATTTAAAATATTTTTAAAAGGAGAAAACGTATATGAAAAAGAATAGGTTTTTACTTATATTTCTTGCTCTTGCAACGACTATGGCATTTACAGCCTGTGGTAGCACAAGTTCAAAAACATCAACGAGTGCTAAACAAATCAAAATTGGTGTATCTATTTGGAGTTCTACAGATGTACTAGGCAGCCAAAGCAAAAAGATGCTTGACGCAGCTGGTAAAGCACTTAATGTTAAACTGGTGTATGTTGATCAGGGTCATGAGTCTGCAGCTGTTACCGACAGTATTAGTACATTAGCAGCTGCCGGTTGCGATGGCATCATAATTTGCAACTCTGCTGATTCTGAGATGACCTCAGCCATCAACACTTGTAATTCAGCTCATATTTATCTAGCTCAGTTCTACCGCACCATAAATAAAGTTGCTAGTCCTCAAGTATATTCTTTGGCTAAGACTGCTCCATATTATATCGGAGCAGTACATGAGGATGAAGTCACTAATGGCTATACTCTTGCCAACATGTTGATCAAAAAGGGCGACCGACATATTGATTTAGAGGGTTGGGTTGCAGGCGATGCAACTTTTATTAGCAGATGGCAGGGATATAAGAAGGCTGTTTCCGAGTGGAACGCAGCTCACGCTAGCGATAAAGTAATTATGTCTGCTCCACAGTATGCTGGTACTACAGCTGAGCAAGGAGCTGCAGTTGCCAATTCATTTATGAACTCCGATTCTAAGATGGATGCTTTAATAGTTGCCGGCGGTGGCGGTGATCCTTTGGTTGGATCCGTAGGTGCTATCAAGAGTGCTGGTAAGACAGGTAAAATCCACGTTGTCTCTACTGATTTCTTACCTGATCTTGGTAAACAACTTACTACAGGCGGCATGACTGGTGAGTCTGGGGGTCACTATGCTGATCCTTTATATGCTTTTATGATGGTCTATAACGCAGCTAAGGGTAACTATAAGAAACCCGCTAACGGCTATGATGAGATTGTGAATCCATATATTTATGTTTCTTCCACTAAAGATTATGATAAATATGCTAAATACTTCGTATCCGAGTTTCCATACAATGATAAAGAGCTAAAGGCTATGGCAAACGACACCTTACCTGAGCTTAAAAAACAGGCAGCTGCTATATCAGTAAAAGATGTTGAATCACGTCACAGCGTCAAATAATACAACATCATTTTGCAATATTTGAACTACACGTATTGAGTATATACAAAATAATATTTCAGGGCCAGCGATATGTCACTGGTCCTGTTAAAAAGAAGGTGATCAAATGAGTTCAAGAGAAATAACACAAAAGTTAAAATCAAATAAGTTTATCAGTAATTATTTTGGCACTATTTTGTTGCTGTTACTTGTTTTGCTTTTCTGGTCTATTTTTAAAATCTTAGCACCTAACAATTTCGGCTCACCAGCGAAAATGTTATCATATCTTCAGTCTAGCATTATCTACGCTGTTGGAGGATGCGGTTTGTATTTCATTGTTGTCATGGGTCTGTTTGACTTTAGCATTGGCGCAAACATTGTTTTTTCAGCCGTCTTGGGTTGCTTATTCGCTCAGAAATTTGGTTATGCTGGGCTTATTATTGCACCTATTATCTGTGGAACGCTGATTGGCTTGCTTAACGGCATCGTCTATATCAAACTCCATATACCTTCTATAATAGTAACAGTTGGTCTTGCATTGATTTACGAAAGTCTGAGTGTTTTTGCAACTCAAGGTCAAGAACAAATATTGAAATCTTCAAATACTGCTTTTGGTTCGTATCCTAACAACATTATCCTGGCTTTGTGCGCGTTTTTTATTGCTGCACTGATTATCAAATACACGAAGATTGGTACATACACAAACGCAATTGGAGGCAATGAATATGTGGCCAAGAACATGGGTGTAAATGTAAACAAATATAAGGTTATTGCATTTTTGCTTTGTGGTTTCTTTGTCGGCATCATGAGTATTCTAACAATCAGCTATGGTTCATCCATGACTGCTGCAACGAATATGTCTTCTATGGGTAGAAACTTTACACCTCTTATGGGAACATTTTTCGCCCTAGCGTTTAAAAAATATGGTAGACCAATTACTGCTATTGTAATTGGTGAATTTATTATTTCTTTAATCTTTAACGGATTTGTTGCAATAGGTGCCCCAAGTACCATTCAAAATGTGGTAACTGGTGCTGCACTTCTTATTATTGTAATGTTAACGACAAATCATGCTAAAGACATTGTTGTAAAGTGAGGTGAATGAAAATGAAAACGAAAATGAAAGAAGAAATTTTAAAAGCAGAAAACATTGATAAATCGTTCGGAGTTACTCATGCGGTGAATAATATTACATTATCTTTCGCAAAGGGTGAAATTCACGGACTTATAGGTGAGAATGGTTCAGGCAAATCGACTTTTACGTCGATGCTTACAGGTATCTGTTCAATTGACAGTGGTAAATTTATTCTTGAAGGAAAGGAACTTAAGGTGAAAAATCAGGTTGAAGCTAACAATAATGGTGTTTCAATCATTGTTCAGGAGACGGGTACCCTCCCAGGGCTAACTGTAACTGAAAATATTTTTCTTGGTAATGAGGATAGATTTATAAAATTTGGCATTAAGAACACAACTGCCATGGATCGTGAAGCTCAAGCATTACTTAATAAATATGGTTTTAACCGCATCAAAGCTACTATGATGATTGATAACTATAACTTTGAGACCCGCAAGCTTGTTGAAATCGTCAAAGCAACTTATTTTGATCCTAAAGTAGTTGTTTTCGACGAAACTACGACTTCCCTTGGTCATGAAGGACGTACTGATCTTTACAAACAGATGAATCGCATCAAGGATGAAGGCAACACTGTCATCTTTATTTCCCACGACCTTGCGGAGGTAATTGAGCATACAGATGTTATTTCCGTTTTACGTGACGGCCAACTAATTGATACTGTAAATAGTGTTGATGTGAATGAGGATGACCTTAAACGATTAATGGTCGGTAGAATACTAAACGGCAAATATTACCGTACAGATTATGGTGAAGCTGTTTCTGATGAAGTCGTTTTATCCGTTAACAAAGTGAGTGTACCCAAACAGCTTAAAAATATCAGTTTCAATCTCCATAAGGGAGAGATACTTGGAATAGGTGGACTCAGCGAATGCGGTATGCACGAAGTAGGTAAGGCTGTTTTCGGTGCTTCATACGATCGAACAGGTGAGGTTGCTCTTGCGGACGGAACTCATATCAATTCCATCCCCGATGCAATCAGGCATAGCATTGCATTTGCCTCTAAGGATAGAGACAACGAATCTCTCGTTGTTAACGATTCTATTTGTGATAACATTTGCTTGCCATCTATGGATGACCTTAAAGTAAACCATATTCTATTAAATAAAAAGCTTAGTCAATTTGCAAATAAATATGCAAAAATTATCAGCGTAAAAATGGTAGACGTCAACCAGTTTGTAGCAGATCTGTCAGGTGGCAACAAACAGAAGGTGGTTTTAGCAAGGTGGATTGGAAAAAATTCTGATATCATCGTGCTTGATAGCCCAACACGTGGCATTGATGTCAAGGTTAAATCAGATATCTACACACTTATGAGTGAAATGAAAAAACAGGGTAAATCTATCATATTGATATCTGAAGAAATTCTAGAACTGCTTGGGATGAGCGACCGAGTCCTCATCATGAGAAATGGTGCCATCAGTGGTGAATTCATGAGGGATACGGCACTTACTGAAGAACACTTAATAACGAAGATGATTTAGGAGGTGAAAAATGTGATAGAATTAAAAGATTCAGAATTAAAGAGTAAAGAGAAAAAGAGTTTTCATTTTATATTTAATGAATTTATGAATAAGCCCTTAACTCGTACAGTGCTACCAGTTGTTGGACTTGTAGTCTTAATTGTCCTGTTTACAATTTTGACAGATGGGAGGCTCATTCTTCCTTTTAACATTGAACTGTTGCTTAGCCAGACATATATGCTTATGATTGCTTCAACTGGTGTATTTCTAATTATGACCATGGGTTGTCTAGACTTTTCTCAGGGATCAATGCTTGCCATCGCATCCATTGTGGTTTGCTATTTGTCCACCTATAACCTTGTTTTGGCAATCATAGGCGGTATCGTTACAGGTGCAGCAATCGGTGCGATCAACGGTTTCTTCCTCGTGAAACGAAAAATAATGTCCTTCATCGTCACCATCTGCACAATGTTCCTGTTCCGTGGTTTTTGTGCCTATCTGACGACGAATTCACCTGTTTATGCCGTTAGCAACATTTCTACATACCACACGATGCCTATAGAAATGACACTTACAGTCTCTATTTTGCTACTTGTGTTCCTACTCTTCCATTTCACGAAGCTAGGTAGTAACCTTAAGGCAATCGGCGCAGGCGAAACGGGATCTAGATTTGCTGGAATCAAAGTTGGTAAGACCAAATGGTTGATTTATATTGCTTCTGGAGCAATTACTGGATTTGCTGCGTTCATCAACGTAATAAATGTTGGTTCGGTAACTTCCACCAGTGGTAATATGATGGAAACTCAAATCTTGATTGCACTTGTTTTAGGTGGTTTGCCTATCTCAGGAGGGGCAAAGGTACGTTTCATTAACCTTATTGTGGGTGTTTTGACCTATAAGATTCTATCTGTCGGTCTAGTCATGATTGGGCTTACAACTTCGATGCAACAGCTGATTGAAGGTATTGTCTTCCTAATTGTTGTGGCACTCTTCAGCGATAGAAAGTCCATTCAGATAATCAAGTAACGATGTTATATCTTCTTCATTTAGTAGAAAGTGTTTATACTTAAAAAACGATAAGTTTTATTAACAAATTAAATGTAAAGGGAAATAAGTCTCTAATTAAAAAATTATTTTAATTAGAGACTTATTCTGTTGGTTTTATATAATTAACATAAAAGGTTACAGAGTCAAAAATATATTGTAATATGTCTTTTTATGGGGTAAGGTGTAAGGTGTAAACAAAGGAGGAGAAAAGATGGAACTTATTAGCTCAATTCTTAAATTTTTAGTACCACTTTTAGTAACTTTTTTCCCTGTTAGGATTATTCTAAATAGTGTTAATGATAAATTTAATATATTTACAACACTTCAGAAATCTATTAAAGAAAGTGGAAAAGAAAAATTGATAAATAAAGTTGTTTTTATTGTATCAATTGCTTTATTCTTACTTATTAGTAACTATATTAAGCTTAATGATTTTGAGTTTGGAATTTTAGCTGGAGTATATTATGGAATAGTATTCACTATCTTACCGGGGCAAGTAAATTCAGGTAATATTAAAAAATAGGCAAGCAAATAGTTTACGATTTATTGTTATTATCGACATTCAAATGACACATAGAATTGTTATTATTAACACATAGAAAGAAACTAGTAATTGATTTTTTAATTAGAGTCCCCCTTTAATTAAATATATATATAACTAGGAATTATAGAAAAAAAGACTCTAGCAAATTTTGCTAGAGTCTTTTTTAACTATCTACTTTATATGGACCAAATTTAAACACACCCACATTGGGGCCTTTAATTATTAGATAAATTGAAACTATAATATATATTTTACATTAATTTCAAGTTGTAGTATAGTTAATGTAAATATTATGTATTGGAGGTAAAATATGAAAGTCAAAAACGGATATCTTAAAGTTGGCACTGTTATATTAGTTCTAGGAATTTTAATAATTGGCACTATTTATAGAGAAGGGGGAGTAGGTTATACAAAATATGAAGTTTACGCTAAGACTATATATAATAAAAGAGAGTTTAAAAACAATCAGGTAACATTTTTGGGTGATAATATAGTTGATAAGTGTAATTTAAATGCATTATTTAATGATGCTAATATAGTCAATGAAGGTAAAGCTTGGGATACCACTATTGATATTTTGAATAGATTAGATGATGTTATAAAGATTAAACCAAAGACTTTGTTTTTACATATTGGTATAAATGATTTAAAACAAACAAAAGGACAAATCAGTAAAATTAATATTGATAAATCTATGCAGAATTATAGTGACATAATCAAAATTATAAAAACAAAATTACCTAATACTAAGATATATATTGAAAGTATTCTACCAGTAGATAATAATATCATTGCGCAGAAATATAAGTCGGACAAGCTATACAACTTTTATATTAGCAATGATTATATTAAAGTATTTAATACTAATTTAAAAATAATAGCATTAGAGAATAATGTAACTTATATAAATCACAGTACATTTAATCCGACTACTGAAACAGTGGATGGTATTCAGCCTAATGTTAAAGGATATTTTATATTGAAGAATGATTTACAACAATACATTTATAATTAAACAATTATAGACTATTTTGTGGTATATTGTATATGTGAGTAAATGTTTACATAACATACTTTTAAGATAGATTAATTATATTCAAATGCTCAAAATTAATAATTTTCAATGGTTTAAGTCACATTTTTAAAACTATATTATAAATAGGGAGGATTGAAAATGGGAAAAAACAAACTGTTTGAAACAATTAAAATTGGTAAGGTTGAAATTAAAAACAAAATTGTAATGGCACCAATGGGAGCGTACGGATTAATCTCAGACGATGGCTCATTTAATCAAAGAGCAATTGATTATTATGTGGAAAGAGCAAAAGGTGGAACAGGACTTATAATAACAAGTATAGTTAAAGTTGAAAATGAAATAGATAAAACAATAATGCCAGCTTTCCCGTGTGCAACAGGAAATCCAGCTAAATTTATTCAAACATCATCAGAACTTACTGAAAGGGTACATGCTTATGGAACAAAAATATTTCTTCAATTGACTATGGGATTTGGAAGAAGTGGAGCTCCTATATTAATGGCAAAACAACCAGTTTCAGCTTCAGCAATTCCAAATTATTGGGATCCATCTGTGACATGTAGAGAATTATCAACTGAGGAAGTAGAAAAGATAGTTAAAAAGTTTGGTGAAGCTGCTAAAATTGCTAAAGCGTCAGGTTATGATGGAATTGAGGTACATGCTGTACATGAAGGTTATTTACTAGATCAGTTTACGCTTGCAATATTTAATAAAAGGACAGATAAATATGGTGGCGATTTAAGAGGCAGATTAACGCTTCCTATTGAAATACTTCATGAAATTAAGAAAAATGCAGGACAAGATTTTCCAGTAGGATTAAGATATAGCATAAAGAGCTGTATAAAAGATTGGAGGCAAGGTGGACTACCAGGTGAGGATTATGAAGAAAAAGGTAGAGATTTAGAAGAGGGACTCGAGGCAGCTCAAATACTCGAGGAAGCTGGATATGATGAATTAAATACTGATGTTGGTACATATGATGCTTGGTATTGGTCTCACCCTCCAATTTATCAAAAACATGGATTGTATTTACCGTTTACTGAGAAATTAAAGAAAGTAGTAAAAATTCCTGTTATTGTTGCAGGTAAATTGGATACACCTGGAATAGGAGAAAAAGCATTAGAAAACAATCAAGCTGATATGATATCTCTTGGTAGGGGGCTTTTAGCAGATGCATATTGGCCTAGAAAAGTTTTACTTGGACAAGAAGATAGAATTCGTCCTTGCATTGGTTGCCATGATGGATGTTTAGGGAGAGCGTTTGAAAATAAACCACTATCTTGTGCTGTAAACCCATCTACAGGCCGAGAACGATATTATGAAATAAAGACTACCAATAGTCCTAAAAACATAATGGTTGTTGGTGGTGGCCTTGCTGGTATGGAAGTATCAAGAATTGCTAAAATGAGAGGGCATAATGTTACAATATATGAAAAAACTAATGATCTGGGAGGACATGTTATTGCTGGATCAAAACCTGATTTCAAGCTTGATGATAAAAGATTGCTTAATTGGTACAAAAACGAAATGAAAGTTTTAGATGTTAATTTAATGATGAATACTAAAGTTACAGAAGAGATTATTGATACATTAATGCCTGACGCGGTTGTTATAGCAACTGGGTCGAGTGAAGTAATGTTAAATGAAATTCCTGGGATTAAGAAAGAAAAGGTTGCGACCGCTAGTGAAGTGCTCGATGGGATTAAAGTTGCCGGCCAAAATGTAATTATGGTAGGTGGAGGACTTGTTGGTTGTGAGACTGCTTTATGGCTTGCTCAGCAAGGTAAAACAGTAACCATAGTAGAAGCTTTTAGTGATATTTTAAGCTCAGGAAAACCTATTCCCCATATGAATAAAATAATGTTAATTGATCTATTAAAGATTAATAAGGTAGAAAAAATTACGAGTACCGCTTTGCTTGAAGTAACTGATGAGGGTGCTTTATTAATTAACAATAAATTTGGTAAGAGTGAGGTTAAAGCAGATACTGTAGTTTTAGCAGTTGGATTTAAATCTGAAAGAGAATTGTTTTATAAAATGAATGGTAAAATTGCAGATTTATATATTGTGGGAGATGCAAACAATGCTGCTAATATAATGAATGCTATTTGGACTGCAAATGAAATAGGGTTAAACATTTGAAGTAACTACAATTAAATGTTTTTAAATTTATAGGAACTAAAATCTTCATTATAAAAGATTTTAGTTCCCATTTATATATCTTAAATTTTAGTTAGTCTTAGCAGAAGTCTTATCAACTGCTGTGTTTACTTTATCTGGGTTTATACCCATTATTGTAAATAACTCTGAAAATATTTTCTTTGCTGCGGGTACCGCGGTAAGAGCCGCATAATAGCTATTTGAATTTGGTTCTTCTACAGTAACTATTAGGCTTACTTTTGGATTATTTGCAGGGGCCATGCCTGCAAAGGATGATACGTATTTACCCTGTATATAACCACCGCTGACGCTATTAACTTCATTAGCAGTTCCTGTCTTACCACCTATATTATAACCTGCCATATATGTTCCTTTAGCAGTTCCTTTTTTTACGACCGTTTCTAAGTATGTTCTTAATTTTGCTGCTTTATCACTGCTCATTATAGTTCTTTTGTTAAAATTATCATATTGACTGTCCACAACTTTTTTACCGTTTTCATTATGAGATATATCTTTCATAACATGTGGCGTTATCCATGTGCCACCATTAGCAACAGCATTAAACGCAGCCATATATTGTATCTGGGTAACAGCAACACCTTGTCCATATGTCATCGTAGCAAGATCAAGTGGGGTAATAGTTTTTATATCTTTTATTAATCCTGTACCTTCTCCAGGTAAGTCTATATTAGTTTTTGCACCAAAACCAGCATTCTTTGTAAATTTATAAAGATTATCTTTTCCAACCATCTGTCCTAGCTTTATAAATGCTACATTGTCAGAATTTTTCAATATGTCTGAAAAATTTTCAACACCATATTTTTCTCTATTATCAGTATACAATGTTGTATTGCCAATTTTTATACTACCATTATTTATAAAACGATCATCATCAGTTACAGAATTATTTTGAAGAGCTGCTGCAGCCATAATAACCTTAAAAATAGATCCTGGCTCAAACACATCGCTTACAGCTTTATTCTTCCACGTCTGCTCTGATTGACTATTTGTTTTACCTTGAGCATATGGCTCATTTAAATTATAATTAGGTAAATTTGCCATTCCTAAAACCTCACCATTATTTGGATTCATAATTGTTATACTTACAGATTTCGCACCATTTGCTGTTAAAGTTTCTTTAGCCACTCTTTCAGCTAATTCTTGAATTCGTTCATCTACAGTTAAGGTCAAATTATTTCCATTTACAGGTTTTACAGTTAAAGCTTCATTATAAGGTAATTCATTACCGGATCTATCCATCTGAACCACTTTCATACCAGGAGTACCTGCGAGTTCATTGTTATAGCTCATCTCTACTCCGTTAACTCCGGAACCATTTAAATTGGTATGTCCTATGACCTGAGATAGGAAATTGTCATTTGGATATATCCTATCAATATCATTTGAAATTATTATTCCACTATATTTCAAATTATTAATAGAGGTTACCACTTCCTGCTTAACCTTTCTTTTAAGCGATACAAATTGAAGTAGTTTACCTTTACTGTTTTCTGTATTCAATGTTTTTTCAACAGAACTGATATTAATATTAAGAATCTTTGCCAATTTTTCCGAGGCTTGCTTTTGAGGTATCTTATTATCAACTAAATATTTATTTAATACGACTAAATCTACATCTACCCTGTAAACATTTATGTTTAATACTAAGTCAAAACCATTTCTGTCTACAATTGCCCCCCTAGAAGGAGCTAGTGTTATACTTTTAGTTTGCTGTTGCACTGCCAGCGTTTTGTAATTAGATCCATTAATAGCCATTACATAAAATAACCTGCCCAGTAAAATGCTAAATACTAAAGCAAATACTATACATACACCAAAAATCCTTTTTTTTCGCGGTTTTCTTTTTATCAATTTGTTCACCAACCTGATTTAAATTTTATTTTTATAATAATAGTAACACTTGTTTGTAGAAAGGTGTTACATTTATTTTTAATATACTAGATAAAAAGGATATATCTCATGGGATATATCCTTTTTATTGTTATCAAATTGAAAAATTTTATAATGATTTTTAACTATAAATTTCTTCTAATACGTTTTGCACGCCGCCTAATGAATCAAAAATAAGTGAAGGCTGTATTTCAGATTCAAGTAAATCTGAAAGCTTTGCTTCACCTGATAAAACAAGGATAGTTACAGAAGCATTATCTTTACCAATAGCTATATCTGTATAAAGTCTATCTCCTACAAATGCAATTTCTTCTTCGCGAAATCCAGTGTTTTTAAGAACATATTTTAGTGTATGATGGGAGGGTTTACCAAAGTATTCTGGAACCACGCCAGTAGATGCTGTAATCATAGAACATATAGATCCACAATCCGGTATAAATCCATCTTCAGTTGGACAATTAAAGTCAGGATTGACGCCTAAAAAGGTAGCTCCATTTCTTATGAATTCACAAGCCTTAGAAACATTTTCATAAACAAGTGATGTATCAAACCCTACGACAACAACATCTGCGTCCTCGGTAACTACATTAATGTTTGCGGCCCTAAAATCTTCTTTTAAATAATCAGTCCCCAAAACAAATACTTTTTTACTTGGCATATTTTCTTTTAAATAATTAATAATTACATAATTTGAAATGAGCATTTTATCATCACTCAAATTATAGCCCATCTTTTTAATTCTATTTATATAAATTTCTGCATTTTTAGAGGAGTTATTTGTGAAAAATTTAAATTTGATATTGTTTTTTTCCAGTTCTTCTAAAAATTTGATAGAACCCTCTAGTATTTTATCCCCTAAATAAACTGTCCCATCAAGATCTAGAATAAAGCATTTTACTCCTTTTAAAACTTCTTTTGAATCAAGTGTTCTGCCTACCATCCCTATAGCAGCTCCTTTCTAATATAATGTAAAAGTAGTCTGTAACTTATTTATAATAAATATTTGTTATATAATCTGCAGCTTCCTCAAGTTTTCCTGCATCTTCAAGAAGTTGCATAATACCATATCTATTACGCATATCTTTTGCAGCAATAAAACTTTTTCTGAAAAGTTCTTTACTAAGTCCTAATTCTTTAGGATCCCAAACTGCGCCTGCTTTTTTTAGAGTCTTAATTATTTCTATAGGTTCTGGTACGAAAGAATCACATATTTTCTTTATATCGTCCCAATTGGATCCTATTTTCTGCATACTAGCTTTTCTATCTTCTTCATTAAAATTAATACTACCTTGCTTAAATTCTATAATATTTGGTGCACTTATAGTAAATACATCCTTTATATTTTGTTCCCAGGTGTTTTTATCAAGATGCATGTAGTCACCTTTTTTAAGTATTTCATCAATATTTAAATCTTTTGCAAATTTAAATGCATAAGCTACAACTCCCACACCTACACCTACGGTATTACCATGGAGCCATTTTGTATTATCGCCACCATTCATAAACATCATTTCATAACAATGTGATAAATAATGTTCTCCACCAGATGCAGGTCTTGATGCACCTACCATTCCAATAGCAATTCCAGATAAAATTAGTGCCTCAGTTATGTTTTGTACAGTACTTGCATTTCTACTGGTTACGCCCGCTGCAGCTTCTTCACACTTCTTTAAAGTACTAAGTACTAATTTTTCAACTTCAGGGCAAAAGTATTCTTTGTTTATGATCTTTGCAACATGCCAATCTGCAAGGGCTGTATATTTACCTAGGATATCTCCAAGACCAGCCTGAAGCATAAGCATAGGGGCCTGTTTCATAATATCAATGTCACAAACAATCGCGAGTGGGTAAACTCCATCATAAGTAACTTTTACACCATCACATATTAGGGGAGATACTACAGAGGCATAACCATCCATTGAAGGTGCTGTTCCAACTATGACATAGGGAATATTAAGTTTGCATCCTAAAAACCTTGAAATATCGTTGATAGTCCCAGATCCTACTGCAATAATAAGGTCTGTTTTTGCTGGTATTTCTAGTAATAATCTTCCAAGAGTTAATTCATTGGGATGTAAATGTTTCTCATTAAATATATATTTACTAACTTTAAATTTTTCATTTAATAATTCTTCTACTCTTTTGCCTGCAACTTCATAAGTATGGGTGTCTTCTATAATAAACACTTGTTTGCCTTCATAATTTTTGATTACAGTTGGTAATGTATTTATAACACCACTGCCAACCTTTATAGTTTCTATCCCTACACTATGATTTTTGCCACATGAACACATGTAATTAAGACCAGTCATTTCTTCTATACTTAGAGCTACTAAATCTTCCATATTTTTTCCTCCTTAAAGTTCATTTAATTTTTAATTTATATTTTCTCAGTTTCGAAAGCCTTCCATGGAATGTCAACCGCAGCCGCACCAGAATTTATTATATTATCAACATGCATTAATAGTGGGAAATCACTAAGTTTCACAATTCCTCTTTTAGCAAGTACGCGAACTCCACGTGCAGTACGAGTAGCAATAACTATTGATTCAAGTGTTACTCCTTTTAATTGTTTAATAGATTCTTCAATTGAAAATCCTTGTCCAAGTAGAGTTCCAACTTTACGTGTACGTCCACCAAATACTGTTACATAAAGGTCGCCAGCAGATAAGATAATATTTTGCTCACCACCACCAACTATCTCAAGGAGATGTTTCATTTCTTTTACACTTTGTCCAAAAAGCCCAGCTTGAGAATTATAATGTTCGTGACCAGAGCCGTCTGCTCCAATAGCAAGACCTATAGCGAGGGACACACCTAGTGCATAAGCATTTTTAAGGGCTACTGCGCATTCAACACCTACAACATCTGTAGAGAGGCTGATATGGTAGTATGGAGATTCAAACAAGCTCTTAAGCATTCTAAGGATAACTATGTCATAACCACAAAATGTAACAACTGAATTATCTTTGTCAGCTAGTTCATAACTAGTACATGGACCACCTATAGCATTTATAGAAAGTTTCTTATTTAAAATAAGCTTGCTTTTAAAATATTGTGGATAAGTAATCATACTGCCGTCTTCTAAATCAATCATTCCTTTTGTTATTGAAAGAAGGGGAATGTTTTCAGGTATGATAGGCAATATATTGTCTGCAAACCAATCAACACCAAAACTACTAACTCCACAAATTACAACGTCTGCTCCATCAAGAGCCTTATTTACATCTTCGATTTGATAGTATTCAATACCGGCTTTAGGTAATTGACGTTTTAATAAAGTGTGAAAACCTGTAGTCCTTGCTGTATCAATGACTTCTCTATCTAGAGGTGTACCAACTACTCTTACTTTATTACCATTTTCAGTTGCAGGAAAAGATAAAGCACA
>NZ_CALEVF010000312.1 GCF_937920395.1 uncultured Clostridium sp.
TGTAAAACCTAACTAGAGTGGTACCGCGGAATATTTCTTTCGTCTCTTTCTTGAGATGGAAGTTTTTTTGTTTTACTATAATACATATTTTTACATGAATTAGCAAAAATCTAAATAGAAAAAATAATTAATCATATTTAATATTAAAAAATAGCAAGGAGGAATATTAATGGCAAAATATAATACAGGCATAGATGAAAAATGGCAACAAAAATGGGAAGATACTGACCTATACAAATTTGATGAAAATAACATTTCCAAAAAATTATATGTACTTGAAATGTTTTCTTATCCATCCGGAAGCCAATTACATGCAGGACATTGGTTTAACTATGGCCCTGTAGATACTTGGGCTAGAATGAAGAGAATGCAAGGATATAATGTATTTCAGCCAATGGGTTTTGATGCTTTTGGTCTACCTGCTGAAAATTATGCAATAAAAACTGGCGTTCACCCTAAGGATTCTACAGATCAAAATATTAGTACTATGGAAACACAATTAAAGGCCATGGGAGCAATGTTTAATTGGGATCATGAAGTTGTAACTTGTCGACCTGATTATTATAAATGGACTCAATGGTTATTCTTACAACTATTTAAAAAAGGTCTTGCTTACAGAAAAAAAGCGCCTGTAAATTGGTGCCCTAGCTGTAATACGGTACTTGCAAATGAACAGGTACTAGCTGATGGTTCTTGCGAGAGATGTGGCACTGAGGTTACTAAAAAGAACTTAACCCAGTGGTTCCTAAAAATTACGGACTATGCCGAGGAACTTTTAGATGACCTTGAAACTTTAGATTGGCCTGAAAAAACTAAATCAATGCAAAAACATTGGATAGGCAAATCTACTGGTGCTGATGTTACTTTTAAGGTGTCAGATTCCGATGTAGACTTTAGTGTATTCACAACAAGAATAGACACTCTATATGGCGTTTCATATGTAGTTATAGCTCCTGAGAATGATCTTGTTGAAATCCTTACTAAGGATGGATATAAAGATTCTGTTGAGTCTTATAAATATGATGCTAGGAAACAAACTGATATAGAAAGACAGTCTATTTCAAGAGATAAAACCGGTGTATTTACAGGTTCTTATGCTATAAATCCTATAAATGGACGAAAAGTTCCGATTTGGGTTGCAGACTATGTTTTAAACACTTATGGAACTGGATGTGTAATGGCTGTTCCAGCTCATGATGATCGCGATTTTGCCTTCGCAACTAAATACAATTTACCTATCGAAAGAGTAATAGTTAGTTTTAAAAACAAGAATGAAGATGATGAAAAACTTCCTTATACTGAACATGGAAAAGTTATAAATAGTGAAGAATTTAATGGTTTATCCACAAATGACGCAAAAGAAGCAATAGTTAAAAAATTGGAAACCATGAACTTAGGAACAGGTAAGGTAAACTTTAGACTTCGTGATTGGTTAGTTTCAAGGCAAAGATATTGGGGTTCACCTATTCCAATAATTCATTGTGATAAATGTGGAACTGTTCCAGTACCTGAGGATCAACTTCCTGTAGAACTACCTTATGATGTTGAATTTACACCAGATGGAGAATCACCTTTAGCTAAATGTGAAGAGTTTATTAATGTAACTTGTCCAGTTTGTGGTGGTCCTGCTCGTAGAGAAGCAGATACATTGGATACTTTTGTTTGTTCTTCTTTCTACCAATTTAGATATGTAGATAATAAAAACAGTGAAAAAATCTTTGATAAAGACTTAGTAAACAAAATGCTTCCTGTAGACAAGTATGTTGGCGGACCTGAGCATGCATGTGGGCATTTACTTTATTCAAGATTTATCACAAAAGCCCTTCGCGACATGGGATACTTAGACTTTGATGAACCGTTCCTATCACTTACTCATCAAGGTTTAATACTCGGAGAAGACGGACTAAAGATGAGTAAATCCAAAGGGAACACAATCTCACCAGACAAGTACATTAAAGAGTTTGGAGCAGATGTATTTAGAATGTACCTAATGTTTGGTTTTAGTTATACCGATGGTGGTGCTTGGAGTGATGATGGTATAAAAGCTATATCAAGATTTGTTGATAGAATTGAAAGATCCATAGACACCGGAAGTGAAGAAATTTTAAAGAGAACTAATAATGTAACCTCTATGGGCGAAAATGAGAAAGAATTAAACTATTGGAGAAATTTCGCAATAAAAGGTGTTACTGAAGATACCGAGAAACTTCAATTTAATACTTCAATCGCAAGACTTATGGAACTTACAAATGCTGTATCAAAATATGTTAATTACGAAACTATAAACAGTAAATTCTTAAAAGAAGTGCTCATAGATTATATTAAGCTTTTAGCTCCCTTTGCTCCTCACTTCTCAGAAGAAAAGTGGGAAACATTAGGTATGGATTATTCTGTATTTAATCAGAGTTGGCCTACCTTTGATGAGAACGCACTTATTAAAGACGAGGTAGAGATTGCCATTCAAATAAATGGTAAAATCAAATCCAGAATAACTATAGCACAAGGTTTAGATGAAGAAAGTATAAAACAAGCAGCTTTAAATGATAAAACATTCATTGCCGCTCTTGAAGGTAAAACTGTACGCAAGGTTATTGTAATCAAAGGACGACTAGTTAATATAGTAGTTTCTTAAAAAAAAGGGAGTAGAACATTTTAAAATGTTCTACTCCCTTTTATTATTACGCCTTATACATGTCTAATGTTTTTTGAGTTGCACGAAGTAAACTACTAAGCTCAAAAACTTCTCCTTCTTCTAATAACTTATTTATTTGTTCTCTATACCTAGTTGCCTCAGCTAATTTACCGAGAGATGATAACATAAGTATATTATTCATTATATCCGAAACCAAATTAGATTTTACCTCAAATAATTTTTGTGCATCCTTAATTTCATCTTTAATTTCGAGCATTTGTTCATCTAGTTGAAATGCCGCATCTGCTGCATTTTTAAGTTTTTTTCTTATATATTCTGGAATATCATGCTTATATTTATAATTTAAAGAATGCTCAACCGTAGCCCAAAAATTCATTGCAAGTGTCCTAATTTGGAATTCTGCTAGTATTTCAGTTTGACCGCCCGCTAAGTTCACAGGATACTTTATAATCATATGATAACTTCTATACCCGCTACCTTTTACATTTGCAACATAATCTTTTTCATAAACTATCTGCATATCACGTCGCTTGCGAATTAAGTTTACCACTTTATCAATATCATCTACAAATTGACACATTATTCTTATTCCAGCTATATCCTCCATCTCAAACTCAATTCTATCCAAAGGAATACCGAATTTATTAGCTTTTTCAAGTATGCTAGATATTTCTTTAACTCTCCCTGTAACAAATTCTATTGGTGAATAGTCATTTTTTCGCCTATATTCTCGCCTTATACTTCTAAACTTTACTTTTAACTCCTCCACGCCCTGTTCATAAGGGATTAAAAATCTTTTCCACTCTCTTATTGCCATGTTCTCAGTCCTTTACATAAAATTTCATATACCTTCTTTTAAGGTTTATAATTAACATCTCAGACTATTTTGGTTATGGTTTACATTAATATTATATTTGTATTAATTTTCTGTTATAATTAATTTACTACTAAATTACTATAATATCAATTTATTAAGTAAAATATAGTAATTTATATATCTGGTTATCCACATAAAATAATTTATTGCTCTTAGTTATACACATTGTACTAACTTATGTTTTATTCTAATATTTTTAAAGGATCAAAATTTAAATAATCACAGGAAGTTACTATATATTCAACACCCTCTATATTTCCTTCATATAACCTACTTAAAGATGGTCCATGTAAGTGACCATAAATTACTTTTGAAACATTATATTCTTTTACTATACTTATAAGTTCAGTTTCCTCAAACTTATCATTAGAAGGTGGATAGTGAAGCATTACAATAAATTTCTTATATCCACCCTTAACTGCTGCATCTAATGAAATTCGTAGTCTTATCAATTCTCTATTATATATTTTTTCATCATGAATAGAAAATTTTGTTGATCCAGGGCAATTCCATCCCCTCGTCCCACATATAGCAACATCATTATAATTAAAAAAGTTGTTTTGAATAAAATCCATATCCACGTAGAGAGTATTAAGCTTTGTTATACTACTCCACCAATAATCATGATTTCCTTTGATAAGTATTTTTCTACCCGGGAGCTCATGAATCCAATCTAAATCGGCCATCCCCTCAGACATATGCATGGACCATGAAATATCTCCTGCAATTAGCACCGTATCCTCAGGCAAAATTTTACTAATCCAATTGTTTTTTATTTTCACATGATGGTTGCTCCATTTTTCTCCAAATATATCCATGGGTTTATCTGAATTGATCGCTAAATGAAGATCTGATATTGCCCACAACGCCATAATATACCTCCTAAACAACTACACTGTATTGTTTTATTATAAATTCTAATTTTTTTTCATTGATCTATCTATATCCATAACATAAGCAATGACCTTTGCGATTGCATCATATAATTCTACTGGTATTTCGGATCCTATATCAACATTTGATAACAGATTCGCTAATTCTTCATTTTGTACTATAGCCACCTTGCTCTCCTCGGCTGTTTTAATAATTTCATCTGCAATATAACCGATTCCACCTGCTGTTATTATAGGCGCATCATACCCATTTTCATACTTTATTGCAGTAGCCTTTTTTATCTTTTTCATTTTAACACACCTCATATGCTAATCGTCTTAAAACACCTTAATTATATTATACCTTTATATTGATACCATTAAAACTTCTATCATTAAAAAATTTCCCACACTCTGCTAATGTAAACTCGTTACTCTTGTTATTTACATTAATGCTAACTCTATAACTCAGGCTGGATAAATCTTCAATTAATTTTTCCGTACTAATATCTAAAACTTTAACAAAAAGTTTATCGCAGTTAATATCAACATTCATACTACTATTATTAATTTTAATATAGGCATCCACTGTACCCATATTTATTGTTTTTATACTCGTAGCAATTTTTACATTTGTACTATCAATCTTTTTACCTTTTTGTCTGTCATCTTTAATGATTAATTTAAGTTGATATTCATCACTCTTAACATTTATAGGTAAATCCAAATAATAATACTGCTGTGAAATAGTATTAAATAATTTTATATCATTTAGTTTTCCATTAAACATATCCATAACCTTCTCATAAGTCTCTGGTTTAATGTTAAGCTTATTTTGAATAATATCTTTAACTATATCTTTAATCTCGCCTGTCTTTAATTTTATTTGCTCCTTAATGAGAATATCTGTAGTTGTTTTCGTTATCTCTTTTTCCACATTGTCTATAACTTTTTTATCTATATCTGAAAAGTTTAATTCTTTTTTTATCATATTTATAATTTCATTAAATGAATTGTTTTTACTATACCCCTTAACATTATTATTTGTAGAGTTTTTACTATCTATTTTGCTTTCACTAACAGTAACTTTATCCAACTTATTTAAATTGGTGATTTTATCCAATGGTTGTGTCTTATTATTTATTATCTCATTATTTTTACCCATCATAATAATATTATCCTGATTTTGACTTATTAATGGTGGCTTAATTGTACCTTGTATATCTTTATTTTCTCCATTATCTAATAAATAGTTACTAATTTCTTTTAAATTGCTATATATAGCTGAATCGCCCTTAAATAATTTTATAAAGCTTTCAAGATTGTCCTTAGTCAGTCCAATATTATTTTCTTTAAATAATAATATCTCATCAACTTCTAAATTTTTCAAAGCTACGAAAAAGTTTTTTAATACCTTTGTTATTTCAATTGCTTTATCACTACTTGGCTCAATATTTCTACTTTCAATATATTTACTAATAAAACTATCCTCTTTTTCCTCATTCAACGATATTTTCCCTTTAAAATCAAGCAAATTTTTTATATCAATTATATTCTCCTTAATTAAAGGCATATCGTGTTTTATCATTTTTTCAAAAAGCAACGCATCTGTTTTGTCAGCACTTAATGATTTTCCGTTCTCATTGTCTTTTAAAATATCATTTACTACATTTTTATCATCTTCATGCATTAGCTTTATTTTAAGTTTCCCCTCTTCGAATCCTTCTACTTCAAAATTCAACACACTTTCGTTAGTTCCTTGTTCTAGTGGCTTATCTAGCTTAGCCGCAAATTGCCATCCATCTAATAATTTTAAATTTACTTCTCCCTTTTGCTGATCTACACTTACTATTCTCGCATTAAATTTTTCTCCAGCTTGAAATGATATTTTACTAAAAGTTTTTTTAGATAAAGGTTTCTGCAAAATTGGGTTATTGCCGATTATAGCCATAAGCCACCTCCCATTTATTTAAATTACTAATATTAAAAAAGTCATCAATATTTTATTATCGTACATAAACTTTTTTTTTGAAGGGGATACAAATAATTTTCTATAAATTGTTAATTGCCCGCTTAAAAACAAAAACAAAGCTAAAATATAAATTTTAACTTTGTTTTGGGAATCTTTTATTCAATAATCAAAGAATAATACTTTTTCTTTCCTTTTTTAATTAGTACTTTTCCATCTTGAAAATCAGTATCTACTAGTGTTGCATTTTTATCTTCGATCCTTTTATCATTAATAGTTAGACCACCTTGCTCAATTAGCCTTCTAGCTTCTGCTTTTGAAGGTAACACTTTAGTGTAGACTAATATATCCATTATGCCTGCCCCTAGCATGCTTTTAGGGATAGATACCATAGGTACGTTACTCATATCTACTCCAGCACCAAACAATGCCTGTGCTGCGCTTTGAGCCTTCATTGCTTCTTCTTCACCATGGATAAGTTTTGTAACCTCAAAAGCTAAAACCTTTTTACCCTCATTAATTTCTTCACCTTTTAAAGCACAGAGCCTTTTGATTTCGTCCATTGGTACAAAAGTAAGTAGGGCTAAACATTTTTCCACAGATGAATCTTCTATATTTCTCCAGTATTGATAAAAATCATATGGAGATGTTTTATTTGCATCAAGCCATAAGGCACCATTTTCCGTTTTACCCATTTTTTTACCTTCGCTATTTGTTAACAATGTACATGTCATTCCATAAGAAGCTTTACTTTCTTTTTTTCTTATAAGTTCCATACCAGCAATAATGTTCGACCATTGATCGTCTCCACCTAATTGCATAGTACATCCGTATTTTTGATTTAATACTAAGAAATCATATCCTTGCATAAGCATATAATTAAACTCAAGGAATGATAGCCCTTTTTCTAATCTCTGTTTAAAACATTCAGCGGCGAGCATCCTATTCACTGAAAAATGTGCTCCTATATCCCTTATAAAATCCACATAATTTAAATTTAATAACCAGTTTGCATTATTTTCAAGTATCGCTTTATCATCCTTAAAATCTATAAGCCTTGATAATTGAGATTTTATGCATGATATATTATGATCAATCTCTTCCTTTGATAACATTTTCCTCATATCTGTTTTACCAGATGGATCCCCTATCATAGCAGTTCCTCCACCAACTAAAGCTATAGGCCTATGCCCCGCCCTTTGCATATGTGCCATAAACATCATAGCAATAAAATGACCAATATGTAGACTATCTGCTGTTGGATCAAATCCTATATAAAAAGTTACCTTTTCTTCTCCTAATATTTTTTTAATTTCATCCTCGTGAGTAAGTTGTTTTATGTACCCTCTTTCTACAAGTGTATCATATACATTTTCCATATTTTATTCCTCCATATTTTAGTTTTCATTTATTTTTTGAAATAAAAAAAACGCCCCCCTATGAAAGGGACGAAATATTTCCGTGGTACCACCCAAATTGATTAAACAATCCGCTTTTCCCTTATAACGTAAGGTCCACCCGTCTTAGCCTAATCATCATCGAAGGTTATAATTCATAATCGAAGATTCTACTTCAGCCTAAAGCTCCAGAATGTATTTCGCTGTATTCCTTAACTAGTTCACACCTACCACTAGCTCTCTTAATAATTATTACAGTTACTTCTTTCTTTCATAGCCTTTTTTTATAATTTTTTCACTTATATCTATTTAACCATTTATTCTGTTTATTTTCAACTGTTTTTTCCCTATTCATTAAATAATCGTTCCACATATATAGACAATACTAAGTCTAAACTCAAATAAAATGCTTTACTCCTGGGAAAATAGCCTTAAATGTATTATCATCTTTTGAATCCACAAATATTACTTTACCAAATTTAATAAAATTCTTTTTCATTCGTGCAAATCCTTTTCCTGATTTTATAAACCTTTTTTTGTCATCTAAAGCTATCAACTTGTCATATATCCACATGTTTCTTTTTAAATAATTATGAGTATTAACTTCGGTCGAAAACAATAGATTTCCAGGACTAATCACACTTACACTATTATAATTTACTACTATTTCAATTTCCTTATAAAATATAGTATAATCCCTATAAAGTATTGCATTCTTAACTGCTTCATGAACCGCAATTATAGGATAATTAAATGGAAATATCTTTTTTAAAAATTCTTCTACTCTATCTAACATATCTAATAAATTTCCTTGCACAAGTATAACTTCATCAAATTTATCATTTACCTTATTTACGATTCTTATCATATTGTGAGGTAAATAAATACTATTGATTGAGGAAAATACCAATAATCCACCAAGGGTAACTACCCTTTTATTATAATCTCTTTCTATGAAAGTTATTCCTGCATTATCCATAAATTCTAATCTATTTTCATTATTTACTAATATGCCTTTATTTTCAAAATATTTATTAATAATATCTAAATTCAAACTATTAATGTCACTATTCATAATAGGCATAGTCTCAATATTAAGATTAAAATTTTCTTGTAAGCTAGAAATTAATTCTTCTTTCCTCATTGTATCTGTTGTGGAACCTCTTCTTATGTAAAATGCGCCGTTCTCTCTTAATTGATAAGGCTTCTGACCACCATCATATATAGTTATAATTGCCACGTTTTTGCTTTGATATACTATGAAATCTATAGATACTGGAATAGGTGGTTCACACCTCGAACTAATTATTTGCTGAATTTGTTCTTCTTTAAATTCATTGGCATCGATACCTATAATTCTTTTTGTTTTATCCTCTACCCCAATTATGATATATCCACGTCCTCCGCGAGAATTAGCTATAGCCGATACGTCTTTAGCTAGTTCTTTTTTACCACTTTCTATTAATATATCAATTTTTTGCTTATAATCTAGTTTTGTACCCTCATCTCTTTTTAACAACATGTTAATTCTTTTTAAATCCATACATTTCACCCCAAATACGCTGTAATAATATACTATGTTTACCATAGTATAATGTTCCAAATACCTTAAAAATAATTTTATGATTATATTATAAAACAAAAGGCGATGAAATACCATCACCCTTTATTATATAAAAGAAATCATTTAAACTAGTAAATTATTTAAAGTTTTTATCATCTCCTATATTCATTATTTGTACTTCTACATCCACTTTCAATTCAGTTTTTTTAATAATATTAGGGATTGTTATATTAGGATATTTTTCATTAAATTGTTCAGTTATATCAAACGTATCTATGCCTTTATCCTTATATGTTTGGAATAAAGCGTTGCAAGCTTTCACAATATTCTGTTCTGATTTTTCTTGAATTTCATTTACATTTTTTTTTGTAA
The DNA here is from genome assembly GCF_937920395.1 of uncultured Clostridium sp. Classification (GTDB taxonomy): domain Bacteria; phylum Bacillota; class Clostridia; order Clostridiales; family Clostridiaceae; genus Clostridium_AD. Next base: position 9,705 of record NZ_CALEVF010000312.1, read on the forward strand.
AAGTAAATTTATTTTGTGCTTCTCCAAAATCTACATTAACCGTAATTTTCTTTTTCAAATGAATTATATTATCATAATAATTGACTTCAGTCTTAGTTTTACTTTTT
>NZ_CALEVF010000313.1 GCF_937920395.1 uncultured Clostridium sp.
TGGTAGTGTAAATTTATTTACACTACATTTTTGATTTTTCTTATATATATCAAGGGTTACAGAGTTTTTTAGACGCAAAAAACAATGACCCCCTAATAACATGTTATAATTGAGTATCTAACCACACAAAAATACACATGAAAGGGTGTCATTGTTATGGATTCAATTATAACTTATTTATTCTTATATAATCAATACCTTTTGAAACAAATTAATATATTACTTTTATTTATTGCTAAACATATCCCTCTAAAGCAGTGGGCTTTTGATGATTCACATAGTCCTGAATATCAAAAGTTTAAGGTGGACAAGCTACCTAAGATCTTCATTCCTGAAATTATAGATTATAAGCTACTCTTAGGTTATTATAAACATAAATATGGTAAGACTATTAAGCCAGTAAACCGTAGGTCTAAGGTAACTATTTCCGAAACTACTTTGTGTCCTCATTGTGGTGCTCCGCACGATTATATTTATAAAAATAATGGTTCAAAAGGTCAATATCAATGCAAAGTTTGTGGTGAACTCTTTAGCGAAAGCAATATTTATAATCATCCTCTAGCTTTGCGTTGTCCTTATTGTGGAAATATTCTTGTACCGAAGAAAAATCGTACGAATTTCCGTATACATAAATGCGTTAATTCTAATTGTTCTTACTATCGTAAAAACATTGCGAAATTACCCAAAGGCTTAAATGCTTCCGATAAACATAAGTATAAGCTTCACTATATTTATCGCGAATTTAACATTAACTTTTTCAAAATGGACTTACATGAACTTCCTTCAAATGCTATTAACTTTAAATATAAAAAGTTCAATGCCTACATAATGGGTTTATGCCTTACTTATCATGTTAACCTTAAACTATCCACCAGAATGACATCGCATGCCTTAGAAGAAATACATGGCATTAAAATTTCCCATACTATGGTTGCTAACTATGCCATGACAGCTGCCGCTGTTATAAAACCATTTACAGATACCTTTGACTACAAACCTACAAACATCCTTTCTGCTGATGAGACATACATCAAGGTAAAAGGTATCCACCATTATGTATGGATTGTGATGGATGCCTGTAAAAAATCTATCCTAGGCTACCAGGTATCAGATACTCGTGCAGTTGGCCCTTGTATTTTAGCCATGCGTATGGCTTTAGAAAAATTTAAAACCTTCCCGGGTAAAGCTTTGAAGTTTATTGCAGATGGTTATAGTGCATATCCTCTCGCAAGTCAACAATGTAAGCTTGAAAAGGGTTGGGACTTTGATATTACTCAGGTAATTGGACTAACTAATGATGATGCCGTAACAACTGAATTTCGATGGGTAAAAGAGGTAGTAGAACGCCTTAATCGAACCTTCAAGTTCTCCTACCGTGTAACTGGCGGCTATGGGAGTGAAAATGGCGCTCTTTATGGCGTATCACTCTGGGTCGCTTATTACAATTTCCTGCGGCCTCATCCTTACAATTATTGGAGACCTTTAACCCAATTAGATGAATTAGCTAATGCAGATAATATGCCTGCTAAATGGCAATTACTCATCTTACTTGGCCAACAAACTATATTAAAAATGCAAACAAATAAATGTTTATAATCAAGTATTAGGTTTCTAATGTTTATTATATTTTCGGCCTTAATAAAAAGGCTTTTTTGTCATGTCCAATTTTATTCTTATGCTGATATATTAAGCTGATTTTATAAAACTTTTTGCATATACAACCCAACTTAGTTCATCTTATTTTTTCATAGATAACTTTACACTACCA
>NZ_CALEVF010000314.1 GCF_937920395.1 uncultured Clostridium sp.
TCTTTCCCTACACGACGCTCTTCCGATCTGCAGCTTTTAAAGCTGTTATGGATGGTAAACAAGTAGCGTTTTTAGTGCCTACTACAATACTTGCAGAGCAGCATTATAAAAATCTCACAAAAAGATTTTCCGATTTTCCTGTAAAAGTTGAAATGGTAAGCAGATTTAGAACGCCGGCTCAGCAAAAGGTTGTTATTAAAGCTACAAAAGAGGGTAATGTAGATATATTAATAGGAACTCACAGAATTATTCAGAGTGATGTAAAATTTAAAGATCTAGGGGTATTAATTATAGATGAGGAGCAACGTTTTGGGGTGACTCACAAGGAAAAAATAAAAAGCCTTCGAAAAAATATAGATGTAATTACGCTAACAGCTACTCCAATTCCAAGGACTCTTCACATGTCTCTTACTGGAGTTCGCGACATAAGCGTAATAGAAACACCGCCAGAGGAGCGGTATCCAATACAAACTTATGTGGTAGAGTTTAATGATCAACTAATAAGAGATGCTATATTAAGAGAGATGAATAGAAAAGGTCAAGTTTTTTTTGTGTACAATAGAGTAGAAACTATAAAAGATATGGCAGCATATATTGGAAAGCTACTTCCAGAAGCAAGAGTTTGTATTGCACATGGGCAGATGACAGAGCGGGAACTCGAGTCTGTAATGATAGAGTTTATGGAGAATAAGTATGATATATTAATGTGTACCACAATTATTGAAACGGGAATAGACATTCAAAACACAAATACAATAATAATTTATGAAGCTGATAAGATGGGACTTTCCCAGTTATACCAATTAAGAGGTAGAGTTGGTAGGTCAAATAGAATAGCTTATGCATATCTAACGTACAAAAAAGATAAGGTGTTAACAGAAGTTGCAGAGAAAAGACTTAAGGCAATTAAGGACTTTACAGAGCTTGGATCTGGGTTTAAGATAGCAATGAGGGATCTTGAAATTAGAGGAGCTGGAAATATGATGGGCGGTGCTCAGCATGGTCATATGGCAGCTGTAGGTTATGATTTATATTGTAGAATGCTTGAAGAAACAGTGAAAAACATAAGGGGCGATGTAGAAAAGGAACCTATCGAAACATCTGTTGAGATTAAAATAGATGCCTATATTCCTGGAAGTTATATAGAAGATGAGTCTCAGAAAATAGAGATTTATAAAAAAATTGCAGCTATTGATTGCCTTGAAGATATGCAAGAAATACAAGAGGAAATAGAAGATAGATTTTCAGATATACCATCTTGCGTTGCAAATCTTATGAATATCGCCTACCTTAGATGCACGGCTGCTAAAGTAGGGATAATAGAAATTAAAGAGGGTAAAGATGAGATAATATTAGAATTTGACAGTGCGCAGAGGATAACTAAAGAAGTAGTTAAAGTTTTGGTTAGCAAATATAATAGAAGTATTGTATTTAAATTAGGGAATAAGCCAGTATTTTCATATAAATTCAAAAATTGCATTAAGGAAGAGGTACTTACAAATTTAATAGAGATCGTAAATCGCATAAAAAGTATAGTTGAAATAAAGTAAATTAGTGTTAAAATTAATGGTATCGTAACAAAATCATAATGACGATATACATATAGAATGGGGGAAATAAAATGAAAAACGTAAAAAAAATAATTAGTGCGGCTTTAATAACTTTGCTTGCTACATCGTTAATTGGGTGTAATATGATTGAAAAAACACCAGAAGGTATTGCAAAAACTGAAGTAGCAAAGGTTTATAATACTAAGATAACAAAAGGTGAAGTAGCTGAGCAATTAACAGGTGTTATTAAAGAACTTCAAACACAATATGGAACAAATTATACAACTAATAACGAGGCTATGACAGCATTAACAACTCAAAAACAGCAAGTGTTAGCAGGCTTAATTGATGAGAAAATTATAAATTATAAAGCCAAAGAACTCAAAGTAGTACCTACGGATGCTACCTTAAATACAGAAATTAATAAGCAGTTAGCAGAAGTTAAGAAAAGTGTAGGAACTGATGCTGCCTATAAAGCAGCTTTAACTCAGGCTGGAATTACAGAAGAACAACTAAAAGCAAGAATTAAACCAAGTGTTGTTCAAGAGGCATTAAAGGCTGAGACTACAAAAAATGTTAAAGTTACCGATGCAGAGGTGAAGGCATATTATAATGCTAATTTATCACTATATACTACAAAACCAAATACAATTCATTTAGCTCATATTTTAGTTAAGACGCAGGATGAAGCAGTAGCTATTAAGAAACGTTTAGATGCTGGTGAAAATTTTGCTAAACTTGCTAAAGAAAAAGGAACAGATGGAACTAAAGCCACTGGTGGAGAGTTAGGAACTTTAAAATTCAATGATACTACAATGGATGCAACATTTATGGCAGCTGCGATTAAGGTGCCAGCAGGTAAAGTTTCGACGCCAGTTCAAACTCAATATGGATTTCATTTGATAAAAGACATTGCAAGAACTAATTATCCTGTAAAGAAATTTGCGGATGCTAAAGCTGAAATAGAAAAAACTCTTTTAGCAAAGAAAAAAGCAACTGCATGGACAGCAGCAATGACAAAATGGACAACAGAAGCGAATGTAACAAAAATTGATAAAAACCTATAAGCTTTAAATTTAAAAAAAAGAAGGATTACCTCTATAAAGAGATATTCCTTCTTTTTTTACTTTGTTAAGACGCAAATATAGGATTATTTAGTAAAAAGAGTAGTAAATTGAGTAAAAAGTCTCCTTATTTTATTTATTAAAATTAAACATATACAAAAGTGCATAAAATTTCAAGTTTTGAAAGATAATAATAGAGCTAGCAGATTATATAAGCATTTATATAAGGAGGAGTAATTAAATGAAAGCAACTGGTATAGTAAGACGTATAGATGATTTAGGAAGAGTCGTTATTCCTAAAGAAATAAGGAGAACTCTGAGGATAAGAGAGGGAGATCCACTAGAGATATTTACTGATAGAGAAGGTGGAGTAATTTTAAAAAAATATTCGCCTATAGGTGAATTAAGCGAATTTTCTAGAGAATATGCTGAATCATTACAACAAACTATTGGAAATGCAATAATCATATGCGATAAGGATAATATAATATCTGTAAGCGGATGTCCTAAGAAAGAGTATGTTGATAAAAAAGTAAGTATTGAATTAGAAAAAGTAATGGAAAATAGGAAACCTATTGTTTTGGGTGAAGGGTTTGAAAAAGTCATATCATTTTACGATGATGAAATTGAAAACAAATATAGTGCTCAAGTAATTGCACCTATAATAGCAGAAGGTGATGCAATTGGTGCAGTACTAATAATGTCGACAGAGCCCGGAATAAAATTTGGAAATTTAGAATTAAAATTGGCAGAAACTGCAGCATCTTTTTTAGGGAAACAAATGGAACAATAGTCGTATTAGGATATAAAGTATATATTACAATGCAAGTGGAACATATTTGCAGTAATATATACTTTTGTTTTTTTTGAAGTATTAGTAATAATAATCTCTTAAATTAAATAATTATAATCATAGGATGTATATATTTACATAAATGAAGGATTACTAGGAGGCTATTATGAAAAAACATTCATTGATAAAAGGAACTATTATACTTGGAATGGCAGGTATATTTGCAAGGTTTTTAGG
>NZ_CALEVF010000315.1 GCF_937920395.1 uncultured Clostridium sp.
CTAGAATTGATATGACATCTCCTAATATAAACATGAGAGATCCAGTAATTTATCGTATATCTCATGCAATTCATCATAATACGGGAGATAAATGGTGTATTTATCCTATGTACGATTATGCACATCCAATAGAAGATGCAATTGAGGGCGTTACTCATTCAATTTGTACTTTAGAATTTGAAGACCACAGGCCTCTATATGATTGGGTTGTAAATACTTGTGAAATGGAAAATAAACCAAGGCAGATTGAGTTTGCAAGATTAAATATAACAAATACTGTAATGAGCAAAAGAAATCTTAAACAATTAGTAGATGAACATGTAGTAGATTCATGGGATGATCCACGTATGCCAACAATAGCTGGACTTAGACGTAGGGGTTATACACCAGAATCTATACGTAATTTTTGCAGAGAAATCGGAGTTGCTAAAGCTAATAGTAAAGTAGATGGTCAATTGCTTGAGCATTTTATAAGAGAAGATTTAAGTCCTAAAACACTTAGAACAATGGCAGTTTTAAGACCCCTAAAAGTAGTTATAACAAATTATCCAGAATCTCAAGTTGAAATGCTTCAAATTGAGAATAATCAAGATGATCCATCTATGGGAACTCGCCAGGTGTCATTTTCAAGAGAAATATATATAGAAAGAGAAGACTTCATGGAAAATCCAATAAAGAAATACTTTAGATTATTTGTGGGTAATGAAGTAAGACTAAAAGGAGCATATTTTATTAAGTGCAATGAAATGATTAAGGATTCTGATGGAAATGTATCCGAACTACATTGTACTTATGATGTTGAAACTAAGAGTGGTAGTGGATTTACAGGAAGAAAAGTTAAAGGAACAATTCATTGGGTAGATGCAATAAATGCACTTCCAGCAGAATTCAGATTATATGAACCTTTAATTTTAGATGATGAACAAGAAGAAGGAAAAACTTTCATAGATCAAATAAATCCAAATTCTATAGAAATTTTACAAGGATTTATAGAGCCAAATATGAAAGATTCAAAACCAAATGATAAATTCCAATTCTTTAGACATGGATATTTCAATGTGGATAATAAATATTCAACTCCAGAAAAATTAGTGTTTAATAGAATAGTGTCTTTAAAAAGTTCTTTCAAAATTCAAAAATAATATCGGAAATTAATAAGAGCCAGTACAAGATATATCTTGTACTGGCTCTTATTTGTTATATTACTTTAGTTATTATATAGGAAACAGCTACTCAACCTTCCGTTCCACCGCAGCGAAGAGTTCATTCATATAAATATAGCAATACATAATAAAATGAACTTCCTATGGAAGTGGATTGAAATAAGAAGAGCAGAAACAATTGAAATCCCATTTAGAAATTCTTCTTTTGCTTATATAAAATTCTCGTAAGCCTGACACGAAGTCAGGCTAGCGAACCCGAGACAGGACGTCGAGTGTGAGCGTTAGAAAATTTTATATAAGCAAAAGATTAGAATTTCTTAAAGGGATTTCATGTTTCAAACTCTTATTTCAATTCGCTTAAGAGGAAGTTCATAGAATCAAACTTTTTTATTATAACAATTTAGTATCAATTTCGTCTTTAATTCTTGTAATAAATGAGTCAAGAGAAGTTGCACCCTCATCAGCATTTTTACGACTTCTAACTGATACTTCATTAAGTTCTTCTTCTTTTTCTCCAACTATTAGAAGGAAAGGAACTCTTTCATTACGAGCTTCACGGATTTTATATCCAATCTTCTCTGCTCTATAGTCAGCACCTACTCTAATTCTAGATTCTTTAAGTTTTGCTACTACCTTCTGTGCATAATCATGATATTTCTCAGAAATAGGTAATACTTTAACTTGAAGTGGTGCAA
>NZ_CALEVF010000316.1 GCF_937920395.1 uncultured Clostridium sp.
TTCTTAAATCCAGAAAGAGTATCAATGCCAGATATAGATTCGGATTTTTGTTATGAAAGGCGTCAAGACGTAATTGATTATGTAGTTAAAAAGTATGGAACCACTAATGTATCACAAATCATAACATTTGGAACGATGGCTCCTAGAGCTTGTATAAGAGATGTTGGACGTGCTATGAACTATTCGTATGCTGAGGTGGATAGAATTGCTAAGATGATACCGTCTGTGCTTAATATAACTATAGATAAGGCTCTTGAAATGAATGCAGAGCTTAATTCCTTGTATGAGGATGATTCACGTGTTGAAGCACTTATAAATATTGCAAAGGCCCTAGAGGGACTTCCAAGGCATAGTTCTACCCATGCAGCGGGAGTAGTTATTGCGTCTAAGCCTTTAGTAAATTATGTGCCTCTTCAGAAAAATGATGAGATGATAGTAACACAATTTCCTATGGGAACTCTCGAGGAACTTGGTCTTTTAAAGATGGATTTCCTTGGACTTCGTACACTTACGGTTATGAGAGATTGCGTAGATTTTGTAAAACAAAACAGAAATGTATCTATAGACATAGATAATTTGGATATTGAAGACCATAAGGTCTACAAAATGATTGGAGAAGGAAAAACTGTAGGTATATTCCAACTTGAATCTGCTGGGATGACTAGTTTTATGAAGGAGTTAAAGCCTGACAATTTAGAGGATATTATTGCCGGTATAAGTTTATATAGACCGGGCCCAATGGCTGAAATTCCAAGGTATATAAGAAATAAGAATAGCATGGATAAGGTGGAATATGTTACCCCACAGCTTGAGGAAATACTTGGCGTTACTTATGGGGTAATGGTTTATCAAGAGCAAGTTATGGAGATAGTTAGAAAACTTGCTGGGTACTCGATGGGAAGGTCTGATCTTGTTCGTCGTGCTATGTCTAAAAAAAAGCACAAGGTTATGGAAGAGGAGAGGTATAATTTTATCCACGGAATAGTGGATGAGGCTGGAAATATTGAAGTGCAAGGTTGTCTTAGAAATGGTATAACTGAGGTGGCAGCAAATAAGATATTTGATCAAATGATGGATTTTGCATCTTATGCTTTTAATAAATCACATGCTGCAGCATATGCTGTTGTAGGTTATGAGACTGCATATTTAATGTGTTATTATCCTACAGAGTTTATAGCTGCAATGCTCAATAGTGTAAAAGGAAATGCTGAGAAAATAGCTTTTTATACTAGATATGCAGTTCAAATTGATATTGGGGTGTTGCCTCCTAGTATAAATGAAAGTTTTGCTGAGTTTACTGTAAAAGGTGATACTATAAGATTTGGCCTATCAGCACTTAAAAATGTAGGGGTAAATGTAATAGAGAGCATTGTACGTAATAGACAAGAGAAAGGCGAATTTTCAGGATTTATGGATTTTTGCAATAAAATAGACACATCTTGTGTAAGTAAACGATCAGTAGAAAGTCTTATTAAGGCAGGTGCATTTGATGATTTTAAAGTTCATAGATCGCAGCTGCTTGCAGTTTACGAGAAGGTATTAGATGGAGTAAATAATGATAGAAAGAGAAATATTTCAGGACAAATAAATTTATTTTTAGATTTTGATAATGATTATAATAATTTTGAAATAGAGTATCCAAATATCAAAGAATTTAAAAAGAAACATCTTTTAGCTATGGAAAAGGAAATGACTGGAATATATTTGTCTGGTCATCCATTGGACGAGTACGAAGAAACACTTAAGATACAGACCAATACTAGAATATCTGATATTGTGGTAGATGAAAGTCTTGAAGAAGATAATGAAATGCTTAGTGAAAGTTTTAAACTTCAAGATGGTGACAAAGTTATAATTGGTGGTATAATATCAACGGTTAGTAAAAAAGTTACTAAAAATAATGATATGATGGCATTTATTAATCTAGAAGATTTATATGCTAGTGTTGAAGTAATAGTTTTTCCAAAGACATTTGAAAAATATAAGTCACTTGTTGAAGAAGATGAAATAGTAATAATTAAAGGTAGGGTTAGTATTCGCGAAGAAGAACAACCAAAGATATTATGCGAAGACATTAAACCGCTTGTTAAAATTAATAGTGAAAAAATTTATATATTAGTCGAGAATGATGTTATGATGAAAGATGCATTAAAAAAAATAAAGCAAAACTTAGCTATATACAGAGGAAGTACTCCTGTATATCTTTGTACAAAAGAGCCAAGAAAAATGTATGCTGTGGATAAAGCTTTATGGCTTAGTGAAGAAATTGATGTTATGGAAGTTTTAAGAAAAATATTTGGGCAAGATAATATAAAAATACAATAAAATAGGTTTGTATTTTTATAGAGGCAGTTATTAAAGATAAGATTGTTATCTTTAATAACAATCTCATTTAAAGTGAAAATTTTACTTTAACAAATGGTAATATATATGAATTTAACTTAAATATATCCATAAAAAGGATTACATTACACTGGTATTAGGTGGTTTATTAAAAAATAAATATTTATTTCTATAAACCGTTGAATGTTGCGAGGATTTTGTATAATATTAGAGTATAGAGGGTATTTTTTAATAATAGTTATATTTTTGTTGGTAACATGGACATATTATGACCACGGGGGGGCAAATTTATCCCGATGGTACAGAAATGAAAAACAATTAATAGTTGTCTTATGCCTCAAGAATTATAAAGGTGAAAAGAATTAATAATTGTTTATTCTATAGAGAGTTACAAGGAGGAATAGTTGTGAAAACAATAGCGGTATTAACAAGTGGCGGCGATGCACCAGGAATGAACGCAGCCATTAGAGCAGTAGTTAGGATGGCTATATTCAAAGGCATAAGAGTTATGG
>NZ_CALEVF010000317.1 GCF_937920395.1 uncultured Clostridium sp.
TTTTATTTTAAAGTATGTGTAGCAATATTAATTTTGTTGTAATATACTAATTTTAATATAATTATTTTATTTAAGTAGCAGTTTGAGAAACTGTTAGTAAGAGTTGGAGGAAAATCATGTTAGTAAAAGCTTATGGAAAAATAAACATATCTTTAGATGTAGTAGGTAAACGAGAAGATGGGTATCATTTACTAAAAATGATTATGCAAAACGTAGATCTATATGATTCTATGTCTTTTCAAAAATGTAATAAAGGTATTAATATAAGCTGTAATAAACCTTACATACCTACAGATGAGAAAAATTTAGTATATAAAGCTGCACAACTTTTTATGGATACCTATGATATTCATGAAGGCATAAACATATATCTTAAAAAAAACATTCCGGTTGCCGCAGGTATGGCAGGTGGAAGTGCAGATGCAGCAGCTGTTTTAAAGACACTTCCGCAGATTTTTAATATAGATGTGAATGTTAATGAGCTTATAAAGCTAGGCGTAAAAATAGGGGCAGATGTTCCTTATTGTATAATGGGAGGAACAGCACTCTGTGAAGGGATAGGAGAAATTATCACTCCACTTAAGCCCTTTAAAAATCAAATTTTAGTATTAGTTAAACCTAATTTTGGAGTATCAACAAAGGAAGTTTTTAAAAATTTAGATGTTACCAAAATTTTTAAGCACCCAGATACTGATGCAATAATTAAGGCTATGGAAGATGAAAATCTAGAGAATGTGTGTAATGGCATGAAAAACTTGCTTGAAAATGTTACTTTAAGAAAATATCCTGTACTTAAAAGGATAAAAGAAGATATGATTAAAATGGGCGCAACGGGTGCTATGATGAGTGGGAGCGGACCAACGATATTTGCTTTTTTTGATGATATGTTAAAAGCTCAAAAATGTTACGATAAATTTAAAATCCAATATAAAGAAATATATTTAACAAGAACAATTTAGATATAATTTTTTAGGAAAATATAAGAACGTGCAAAAATCCTTTGTGATTTTGCACGTTTTTTATATTTATTACCATGTATCTAAGTGAATATTTTTAGCAAGTGTCGTAAAAACTAAATTTACAAAATAAAAATAAAAATATTCAAATATAGTTTTTTATAAATTGAATTAATCTGCTAATTATACTAAAACAAGGAGTGAAAAATGAGAATATTAGACTTGTTTGATATATATTTTTTAATAATGATGTTGATTGAAGGGGGAGTTGTACTTAGCGTAGATACAAAGTTTTTTAAAAACTCTGGAATGGGGATGCTTGGAAGAAAAGCAAATACTTTAGGCCGGGCTTCAATAATTATAGCTAGTATTTTATTTATACTTAGGTGGATATTTTAATAAGTGTGAATATATAAATTACATATTTATATAAGGAAGTGAAGAATATGAAGGAATCAATAAAAGATAAAATTGAATTGAAAGCAGAAAAAAACATTGAGTATTTAAAAGAACTTTTGCAAGACAACTCAGATATGATTTTTAGAACTTTTAATGTTGGAAAGTGGAAGGCATCATTAGTTTATATAGATGGAATGGCAGATAAACTTTTACTTGATCATTATGTGTTAGAACCATTGATGCTTGCTGCAAAGGGGATAGAAAGTGTAGAGCAAATAAAAGACAATGTTCTTGCAGTTACTGATATGCGAGAAGTTAAAAAAATGAGTGAAGGAGTTAATGCTGCGCTTTCAGGAGACACATTAATGTTTATAGATGAGTTAGATTGTGCCTATGTTATTGCATCACGTTCTTGGCCTGCTAGAGGGGTAGGAGATCCATCTGGCGAAACTGTAATTCGTGGAGCTCGTGAAGGGTTTACAGAAACTATAAGATTTAATACCGCATTAATTAGAAGACGAATTAGAGATACTAGGTTAAGAATTAAACGTAACACGTTAGGAACTAGATCTAAAACAGATGTGGTTATTATGTATATCGATGATATAGCAAATAAAGGAGTGCTTGATGAACTTGAGCACCGAATAGATAAAATAAACATTGATGCAGTTTTTGATAGTGCATATATTGAACAGCTAATAGAGGATAATAAATATTCTCCTTTTCCTCAAATACAAAGCACAGAGAGACCAGATGTAGTTGCTGCAGCTTTATATGAAGGTAGAGTAGCACTTCTTGTGGATAATTCTCCATTTGCAATTATAGTTCCAACTACATTACCAAATTTATTTCAATCACCTGATGATTATTATCAGAGATGGATGCATGGATCTATGGTTAGACTTATAAGGATACTTTCTATATTTATTTCGCTTACTGCACCGGCGCTTTATGTAGCAATAACATCTTATCATGCAGATATAATACCTACTAAATTAGCCTATGCCATAGCGGCCTCAAGGGAAGGTGTACCATTTCCAGCATTTATAGAGGCTATAATAATGGAAATATTTTTTGCACTGCTTATGGAGGCTGTGGTTAGATTACCAAAGCCCATTGGAGCTACTATCGGTATTGTGGGAGGCCTTGTTATAGGCCAGTCGGCAGTAAGTGCAGGAATAGTTAGTCCTATAATGATAATTATTGTTGCAATTACTGCAATTACTACATTTGTAACTCCAAACTATGAGGTTGCAACAGCTTTTAGATTAGTTAGATTTTTACTTATTATAGCGTCAGCAATTATAGGCTTTTATGGGATAATGATTGGTCTTATTGTACTTCTCATTCATTTAGTTAGAATGAAAAGCTTCGGAGTACCTTATTTAGCTCCAGCAGTTAATACTAATATTAAAGATTTAAAAGATATGTATATTAGAGAGCCAATATCTGAGCTAAAAGAAAGACCTAAATACATGGAAACGGGAGATAAGATAAGACAGAAATAGTTTAAACCGTTTTTATTTGGAGGTGAATATTATATTTTGGTAGATAGAGAAAAAGTTGAAGATTTTGGGTTATTTACAACTATCGTGGTAGCTGTAGTTGGTGTAGGAATATTTTCTGCTCCAAGGGAAGCCATAGATAAAGTAAGTAGTGATGCGTGGATACTTACTATAATTTGTGGGATAATAGTCTCTTTATTAGTATATCTTATATACAAGGTAATGAAGAAAAATAATTTTGAGGATCTCACAAGTATATTACGAAATAATTTTGGAAAGATTTTTGGAGGGATAATTGCTATTACTTTTTCAATTTATAGCATATTTATTGTGTCCCTTGGGATGAGAGAATTCGTGGAAGTAATTAAACTATATTTATTAAGGCGAACGCCAACAGAATTTATTTTAATGATTACTATTTTGACGGGAACATATTTAGTAAGAGGGGAAATAGGCGATCTAATTAAATTTAATGAAATATCATTTTGGATTATGTTTATTCCTGTTTTTGCAGTGCTGATGTTAACTGTAATAAATGCTGACTTCACAAACTTATTACCAGTACTTCATAATAAGCCATCTGAATATTTTAAAGCTTCTAAATATATTCTGTTTTGTTTTGGTGGAATAGAAATAGCATACCTTGTTCTTCCCTATGTTAAAAATAAGAAAGATTCTTTAAAAGTGTTAAAAAAGAGCATAATATTTGTAACTATTTTTTATTTGATAATAATGATTTTTGTTTTAGCCGTTTTTTCTAAAGCACAGAGCAGAATATTATTATGGCCAACTATTACTATGATAAAGTCAGTGGATATACCAGATACATTTATAGAACATTGGGAAGGTGCAGTTATGGCATTTTGGATATTGTTTTATTTCACTACATTTGTTAATACCTATTTCTTCTCATCTGAAATTGTGAAAAATGTAGTTAATTTAAAAGACACTAAGTTATCCTCGCTTTTAATTATGCCTATTATTTATGTTATAGCATTATATCCTAAAAACATAGCTGAAATATATGATTTACAATTTAGAACTACTCCAGTTTTATTAACGGCAATATTTCTTTTTGTAGTGTTACCAATACTTATTTTACTTATAGGTAAGGGTAAAGAACGCGGAAGGGGGAAAAGCATAGATGAAATTTAAAAAGATTTTACCAATAATTCTAAGTTGTATGTTATTAAGTGGCTGTTGGGATAAAGTGGAAATAGATAGACGGAACTTTATATCTACTATAGCTGTTGACACAGGAGAAGATATTGTCAAAGAAAAAGTATTGAAAAATATTAAACCAGATGATCCGTTTCCCGAGAGGCAAATTAAAAAAATCAATGTAACTTATGGATTTCCAGACATGAGTATGCTCGTAACAGGTAAAAGTGAAGGTTCTCTGGATAAATACATTAATACTGACGCTTACTCAATGGAGGACGCCTATTCTGAAGCTACAGCTAAAAGTAGTAGAGATATATATATGGGACATACAAAACTTTTAATATTAAGTAGTAATTTATTAAAATATAAAGATACTGTTAAAGAAATAATAGATTATATGCAGCGAAATCCCAATATAAATAGGATGATGCAGGTGGTTGTTTGCGATGGTTTGGCACAAGATTATGTAAAGTTTAAACCTATGACTGAAAGTAGTTCACAATATTATATTTCAGGACTTATGGATAATAGCAAAAGAAATTCTAGGATTATGAGTACTACTTTAAATGAATTTCTTATATTATTAAGTGAAAATGGTAACGCCTTATTACCTAGAATAACGATGGATAAGGGTGAAAAAGAATTGATGTTAACAGGGGCTGCTATAATTCGCGGTTATGAGTTAAAAGGATACTTTACCCCGCTTGAATTATTAGACATTCAATTACTTAATGGTAAGTTTAAAGTTGGCAAAAAAGTCATTTATGTGGATGGTCACCCTATAGATTATGTTATAGATGGATATACAAGAAAAATGAAAGTTGATAAGGAGGGTAGTAAGTTAGTTATCAATGTAAATATCAAATTAGAGGGGCAGATAAGTGAATATTATGTTGGCAAGAAAATCCTTGATAAAGATGAATTAAAAAGGTTACAAAATAATTTTAATATGTCTATTAGCAAGGAATGTGAAAAAGTCATGGAAACTGCTATAAAAGAATTTGGGATAGATCCATTTGGAGCCAGAGAATATATAGAAAAGTTTAAACCTAATTTGTGGGATGGAATAGAAAAAAATTGGAACGAAGAGTATAAAAAAATGTCAGTGAAAGTAAATGTTGATACTGAAATCAGAAGAATTGGAGCAGTGCAATGAATACAATTACATAATATGGTAATAGTATTAATATAGATTTATTATATCCAGGGGGGATAAATATGAAAAAATTTATATTAACAAGTTTTGCCGTAATAATTATAATTTTAATAGCTCTAAATTCAACTATTACAAGTGGGAAAGCAAGCCAAAGTGATGTTGCGAATAAACTTATAAGATTTCATGTAATAGCTAATAGTGATGACAAAATAGATCAAAATGTAAAATTAAAAGTAAGAGATGCTGTTTTAAAATATATATCACCAAAAATTGCGAATTGTAAAAATATAAAACAATCAAGAAAAATCATAAATAATGAAAATAAAAATATAAAAGAAATTGCACAGAAAGTAATAAAAGAAAATGGGTTTAAATATTCAGTAGCGACGACTTTATCAGAGGAATATTTTCCAGTTAAAACTTATGGAAATATAACGTTGCCTCAAGGTAAATATGAGGCATATAGAATAATTATTGGAACAGGTACAGGACAAAATTGGTGGTGTGTAATGTTTCCTCCACTATGTTTTGTTGATATTACAAAAGGTGATGTATCTTATGAAAAAACTGAAAAAGAAATGAAAACAGTATTATCTGATGATGAGTATAAGATGGTTGATAATACTGTTAGTAGTAAAAAAATAATTGTGAAGTTTAAATTGGGAGAAATTTTCTCTAAAATATTTAGTTAAGAATAGACTAAGTAGCTAATGTGGTATATAAAAATTAGCAATTGTTATATATCACATTGTAGAATATCGGGAGGAAAACATATGAAAATGGTAAAAAAAAGAATTCTGTACACCGGAATAGTAACTATAATTATTGTGTTTTCAACAACTTTTGCTATATTAATGTTTTTGGAAAGATTAGATTATAGAAATTATCTTCAAGGTCAATATAGTAAAAATATGTATGAGCTCGTAAGCTCTGTACAAAATATAAGAACAAATTTAGGGAAAGCTGCAATTGTTGGATCGCCAGAGCAAAGCATAGTAGTTTTCGAAGAAATTTTTAGATATAGTGCAACTGCGAATGATAAATTGCATTCATTACCTTTGGACCAATCAGTTGTTGGAGATACCAGCAAATTTCTAACTCAAGTGGGAGATTTTTGTTATACTTTAGCTCAATCAGCATCAGAAGGAAATAAGCTTAACGATAAACAATATGCTTTAATTGATACTTTGGAAATACAATCATATACACTTCAAGAGCAATTAAATGGTGTGCTTTCGCAAATTAATGATGGTAAAGTTAAATGGGGAGAAATTAGGAAAAAAAGTAGCGCAGTTCTTGAAAAAACAGGTGGAGACCTTGTGACTGAAAAATTCACAGGTATACAAAAACAAATAATACAATATCCAGCATTAATTTATGATGGTCCCTTTTCTGACAATGTATTGGAGATAAAACCTAAAGTATTGTCCCAAAAAGAAGTTAGTGAGAAAAGGGCGGTTGAGGTAATAAACAATATGTTTGGTAAAGATAAAATTGAAAAGATTGAATACAAGGCTCAAGAAGGAAAGACTAAGATACCAACATATACGTTTTATATATCATTTAATGGGAAAGATAAAGGTGATACTAAAACAGTAATAGAAATAAGTAAAAATGGAGGTAAAGTAGTTTATTTACTGGATAATAGGACTATTGGTAAAGCAACATTAAATATCCAAAAGGCAATAGATGACGGAAGCAAGTTTCTTCGCAAAATAGGATATAAGAATATGGAACCTACATACACTTTAAATTATGGAAATACTGCGGTAGTAAGTTATGTGTATAAACAAGGTGATATTGCCATTTATCCAGATCAAGTAAAACTTAAGATTGCGCTAGATGATGGAAGCATCATAGGAATTGAATCTGAAAAGTTTTTAGTTTCTCATGTTGAAAAAAGAGAAATGATTAGCCCAAAAATAAGTGAAGCTAAAGCACGAGAAAAGGTTGGCACAAGGCTAAAAATAAACAAAGTTAGTTTAGCTATTATACCTACGCAGATGAATAAAGAAGTTTTGTGTTATGAATTTTTGGGGTCATATAAGGGAAAAGATTTTATAGTATATATTAATGCAAGTACTGGTTATGAACAAAAAATAATGGAAATAATTGATACGCCCAATGGTAAATTGACAATTTAATAATATGGAGGTTATAAAGTTATAGAAAATTAAACAACTATTTAAAAAGGGTATATGTGCAAAATGCAGATATATCCTTTCTTTTATTAATTTGAAATTACCATTAAAATTTCAAGTTGTGTTATTATATACGGTGAAGTTTAAAAATTAAAATACAAAGTAACAGGTACAATGATATAATATAAACTATACTGAAAAAAATAGTGTCATTTATAATAAGTTTATTTAGTGAACTTATGTTTTTAATATTAGTATAATAGTAATTAGAGTTATAAGGAGAGAGTGTTTATGAAAAAGAAATTAGCGATATTATTTGGTGGACAGTCTACAGAACATGAAGTTTCAAGAGCGTCAGCAACATCAGTATTAAAAAATATTGATCAAACGAAATATGACATATACCCAATAGGCATAACTAAGGATGGGCTATGGTTTCAATATACGGGTAAAGTAGAGAATATAGATAATGGTAAATGGGAAACTGATGAGTACTTTAAAGTACCCGAGGGCCAAAAACTTATATTTAACAAAGAAGTGGATGTTGTTTTCCCAGTGCTACATGGTTCATTTGGAGAAGATGGAACTATTCAAGGTATGTGTAAATTATCTAATATTCCTTGTGTAGGCCCTGGAGTAATGTCTTCTGCTATTTGTATGGATAAAATATATACAAAATATTTGCTTGAAAAATTTAATGTAAAGCAAGCTGACTACGTGGTGATAAATGCCAGCGAGTATATAACAGATAAAGATATTCTAACAGATACAGTAGAAAAAAAGTTAGGTTATCCAGTATTTATTAAACCCGCAAATGGTGGGTCATCTGTAGGGATAACAAAAGCACACAATCAGGCTGAACTACTATTTGGAATAGGTGAAGCTCTAAAATATGATAGAAAAGTTTTAGTTGAACATGCTATTAATGCAAGAGAAATTGAGGTAGGTGTACTCGGAAATGATTATCCGAAGGCAACTATACCAGGAGAGGTAATACCAGCAAAAGAGTTTTATGATTATGAAGCTAAATATAAAAATGAGGAATCTAAACTTTT
>NZ_CALEVF010000318.1 GCF_937920395.1 uncultured Clostridium sp.
AAATAAGTATAGATTTATTATGTCCTTTAATGTATTATATTACATATAAATGTTCTTATTTAGAATAAATGGTAATAAAATAGTTATCTCTAGCGAAACTAGTTAGGTCGTCTATAGGTAAATAGAAGGTGAAAAATGAATACCAATGATAAATATAATAACATTTTAGCTATAATTTCAATTACTAAATTCGCTACTTTGCTATTTATATTAATACTTATTTTGAATGCTCCCAACAATGGAGTAAATTACATAAACCGTGCTGAGTTAAATTGCATAATATTTCTTATATTTTTATCATTATCTTATTTATTATGGTGGCTTATTTATTTTAAAAATAACTTTAAAAAATCAAAGAAGCTTTTAATTGTTGAAGATATCTTATTTATTTTTATTCTATCTTTATTTATTTTATTATCTGGAACTTATAAGAGCCAATATAAATATCTGTTTTTCTTTAGTATTATCACAACAGCCATATCTCAAGGTAAAAAACATGGTTTGATACTTTCTTATATATCATCGGCTATTATATTATCCATAGATTTGACTTTTGCTTCTAATTTACTAGTAAACACTTATTTTGAAAATGACTTGCTGCTATCAGGAGGATTTATCGTTATCGCATGGATATTAGGCGAACACGTAACTTTTGAAAACAATCGAATAAAACTATTAGAAATGGATTTACAAATGCTAAAGTTAAAAGAAGATGCAAAAACAACTGTTGAACTATTAAATGAAACTAAAGAACATAATAAATTTCTAACAGAATTTTTTTGCAACATATCGCATGAATTGAAAACTCCATTAAATGTTATTTTTTCTTCTCTACAGATGATGAATATGTATAATGAAAGCGATGAAAAAGAAATTGTTGATAAGAGAAAAAAATATTTACAAATAATGAAACAAAATAGTTATAGACTTATTAAATTAATTAATAATTTGTTAGATATGACAAAGTTAGATTCTGGATTTATTAATCCGCAAATGGAGAATGGAGATATTGTTTCTTTGCTTGAAGATATTACAATGTCTATTATCTCTCTCGCTGAAAATAAAGGTATAGAAATAATATTTGACACTAATGTTGAAGAAAAGTTAATGGCCTTTGATGGCGATAAAATAGAGAGAATTATTCTTAACTTACTTTCAAACGCATTAAAATTTACAGACAGAGGAGGTCAAATATATGTAACCGTATCAGATAAAGTTGATAATATTGAGATATCAGTTAGAGATACAGGTATAGGCATACGTGAAGATAAAAAGGAAATGATTTTTGGGAGATTTATGCAAGTGGACAAGACCTTAAAAAGAAATAATGAAGGAACCGGTATAGGACTTTCTCTTGTTAAATCTTTTGTGGAACTGCATGAAGGCAAGATAATTCTTAAAAGCCAACCTAATATCGGAAGTGAATTCATTATTATTCTTCCAGTAAAGCAAGTTGATAACTCCTTAGATATAAAGGAAATAAAGAAGAATATAGATGACCGAATCAATATTGAGCTGTCTGATATATATACAGAATAATTCAAGATGCAAAGGAGAAAAAACTTTTGATTAAATTACCATTACTAGAATTACTGATTAGAGGAATACCCGAGGGAGCAATTTATATTTGGGCATGTTATATTTTATCTAAAACTAAGTTTCATTTAAATCGGTATTTATTGTCAACTGCATTATTAGTATTTATAACTTTTATAGTGAGAAGGCTACCTATAAGTTTAGGAATAAATACTGTATTGTCTTTATGTTTATTGATTATAATAAATATAAAAATAAACAAAATAAGTATTATAAAATCAATAAGTATAAGTGTAAGTATTATTATCTTAGCATCGCTATGTGAACTTATTAATATGTTAATGATTAAATACTTGTTTAAATCAGATTTAACCCATGTATGGAATAATCCTTTTTTAAAGACAATTTATGGTATTCCATCTCTTGTATTGTTCGTACTTTCAATTATAATAATCAATGTTATTCTTAATAAAAAAAAATTTAACCCTTGCCACTAATTAAGTTAGGCAAGAGTTAAATTGCCGAATTTACTCTTTTCTAAACTTTTTAAGATATTTAGATGCCGATCTATTCATTTCAAGTGAAAAACCAGCCATATATTTACGGTTACATAGATCTTTAATATCTTCGCTAATATCTTTATTTAAGAAATTCGCCTTTTCGTTTCTTATTTTTTGCATTTCTATATGTTGTTCCTTATTTAGTCTGCGATATTTGTTTTCATTTATAATATACTGCTCTTCGAAACGCACCGGTTTTTTTCTATTTTTTTGAACTTCAACCGGGTAACCATAAATCAGCATCGCTGCAGGTACTACATAATTTGGAAGGTCTAATAACTCTCTAATATTTTCACAATTCTCTATGATATCACCAATGTAACATGATCCAATTCCTAAAGATTCTGCAGCTACTACTGTGTTTTGCGCAGCTATTATTGCATCAGTATAAGCAAGAAGGATATCCCCCTCTCCCGGTGTTCTCGGGTTACAATTTTCTAAGTCGAAAGCATCATACCATCTTTGATAATCTGCAAGAAATATACATACCAAAGGAGCTTTTTCGATAAAAGCCTGATTATCACATTCTACTGATAGTTGTTTCTTTAATTCTTCATCAGTAATATCAATTATGCTATAAAGCATCATTCCACCAGCAGTTGGTGCTTGCAGTGCTGCATTTAATATTTCTTTTTTTAGTTCAGCTACAATAGGCTTATTTTTAAATATTCTCATTGATTTCCTATCTTTTATTTGTCTTAAAGTCTCATTCATGTAATAACCCCCATTATTTTTTATTATATAATTTCAGTTAAATCTTCTATTGCATCCTTAAATATTTATAATATATTTATAATATATTTATAATATATTTATAATAAATTTCTATACTAGTCTATCAAATCCTCTTTATTGCTATTTAGTATCATGGCAATCTTATGAATAAGATATCGTATAAAACATAAAAAAGGAGCATTTCTGCTCTTTTTTTTGCTAACTTTGGTTTCTTTTTGCTTTATACCATTCATATCTTTTTTTACCCTCATGGAAGGCAGCTCTCTCTTCTGGAGTATTTAAAATAAGTTCTGGTACTAAATTAGTTTTTCCTTTTTTATCAAGGGATACCATCGTAAAAAATGCAGTCAATGCTTTTTTTCGATCAGAACATTCTAAATCTTCAACTTCAACAGTTACTACTACTTCCATAGATGATTTACCTGCATAAGCAACTTGAGCAGTACAAATAACTAAATCACCAATAAATATAGGTAAATGAAACTCCAACTCATCAACTCGAGCTGTAACAACATTTGTATGTGCAAATCTTCTGGCTACAGCATATGCTGCTAAATCCATTAACTTCATAATTTCTCCACCATGTATATTACCTGCAACATTAGCTTGATTAGGTAGCATTACTTCACTAATAATTAATATTGATTCTGATGAACTTCTTTGCATATTTTTAACTCCTTCTTTATAATCATTGAATTAATACTTACCTCAAAACTAATTCACCCTTTTTTTCTTACAAAGAAAATAACAATTTTATATTTTTAAACTTTATTTCTATGATATATTTACTATTGCAATATTTGTTTTCATTTAATACAGTACTAGCCACATTGACTAAATGATAAATGTTAAATATACTATATGTAATATAAGTGAAAGGAAGTATATTGTATGTCTCAAAATACAAAAGAATCTTTGGCTAAATCACTAAAAAGGCTAATGAATACAACACCCTTAACAAAAATAACAATTAATGATATTGTTAGAGATTGCGGAGTAAATCGCCGTACATTTTACTACCACTTTCAAGATATCTATGCACTTTTGGAATGGATTTTTGCAACTGAAATTGCTAGTGTGATGGACGGAAATAAAACATATCAAACATGGCAACAAGGATTTCTACAGATATTTCTTTATTTGGATCAAAATCGCAAAATGGTGTTAAATACCTATAATTCCATTGGACGCGAGTATTTGGAATCTCATTTATACAATGCAGTATACAATCTCGTTTTAGATGTTGTAGATGAAATTGCCATAGATGTGAATGTTTCCAAGGAAAAGAAAGACTTTGTAATTAATTTTTATAAATTTGCATTTGTAGGTTTATTACTTGATTGGATTAGAACTAAAATGAATAAAAACCCCCAGCAAATTATAGATAATCTCAATAACGTAGTAAGTGGGGATATCCATAGAGCATTATTAAACTGTGAAATACAAAGCAAGGATGTATTATAAACATCCTTGCTTTGTTTATTATATACTTAGATTAACCCTTCCAGTGTTGTGTCTTTTAATAACTTTTTCACAATCATCTCAGCCGGTAGAGCTCGTCCACTATATAGTGCCTTTGCTGCCGCAGCAACCACACGAATATCATATTTAGTAGGATATACATCTGGAACTTTTTTCTCAAGATCAAGTAACGTATAAACTGCCATAATAGCTGAACGAATCGAATATTCAACTGTAAATACACAATCATCCGCAACTTCTGCAAATTGTCCTAAGAATGCAAGATTGGTACATCCTTTCGGGTTAACATCAGGACGATCACCCTTAACACGTGGCATAAACTGACTAGTAGTATATGGCATCATGCATGGGATAACATTAACGTTTTTAATAATTTCTGGAATCTCATCTTTGATGCCTAAATGGTATAAAAGCTCTGATACTAGTTCTTCACCATTACAATCGCACATTCTCTTTTTCACAAAATCACCAATGTTATCAGGGAAAAGACCATAGGCCCATATTACTAATACATTTTTAGGTTGATCAATAAAATGAGGTTGTCTATTACAAGTTACACTCAAAAGCCAACTTGAGTCTTTAATAGTGATAATACCCCCTGTAACAGTTTTACCGGAATATGGATCATTGCCTGTTAGTTTCTTAAGAAGATCTGCTATTTTAGGGTCGGTACTAGTTATAGTAAAAGACTCCCATTTACTCTTATCTATGTCACTACAAAAAACTTCAGGTTTTCCAAATGAAGGATCTTTTTTCGCAATGTTCTTCCATAGATCCCAACAGCCAGCATTCCCACGATTAATTTTTGCAGGTTCATTCATACTTCCAATAGTAGAATTTTCTGTCATAGATCCATTTGTAACAAATACCAAATCATTCTTTGTTGTATGAATTATTTCTTCCTTGCCATTATCCAACAAGCAAATTGCAGTAACAGTTTTTTTATCATCCAATATATTAATATCTAAATCTGTAACTTGTGAATGTAGTTTAATGACTACATTTTTTGATTGCAACCATTTTTCTAAAGGAAGAATCATAGACTCATACTGGTTGTACTTTGGAAACATAATGTTTTTCATATGGCTCATTCCAGGAAGTAAGTGTATAAAACGTTGCATATATCGTTTCATTTCTACAACACTATGCCAATTTTCGAATGCAAACATAGAGCGCCAGAAACACCACATATTTGTTTCTAAAAAAGATGGATCAAAATACTGTTCAACAGTGGTTGCACCCAAAGTTTCTTCTGTCGCAAGAAGAAGCATAGTAAGTTGTTTAATATGAAGATCATTTAGTCCAAGAGAAGAAAAGTCTGCCTTTTCTCCACAATTATGAAGCAAGCGACAAGTTGATTCATTAGGATCTCCCATATTTAGCTCGCTAAATTCATCTAAAACTGTTCGGTTAGGATCACTTAGAGAAGGAATCATGCTAAATAAATTCCAACAACACTCGTAATGTTCCTCCATTTCGCGGCCACCACGAACAACGTAACCATCCTTTGCGTTTCCTGATCCATCCATACTACCACCAATAATAGGTGCTTGTTCTAGAATAGTAATGTTTTTACCATCCATATGACCATCGTGAATTAGGTATGCAGCAGCCGCAAGAGATGCTATACCCCCTCCAACTAAATAAGCTTTTTTGTTCTCAATGCCTTCTGGTTTTAAAGTATTAATGTTTTGAAAATTTCCCATGAGTATTCACCTTCCTAAATGTTAATTATTATTTTCTTCTACTATAGAGTAGTATACTTAGAGGTAAAAATACATCATCAATCTTCATGAAATGTGCAATATTGCATCTGTTAATAAATAAAGCAACAATTAAATAATTTTAAAATTATCTAACTGTTGCTTTTATACTATATTCTTTTATATTTTGTTTAATTATTAATAATAATCTTTTTTCCTTCTTTACGCATCTTTGCATATTCAGCTGATGCTGTGAAAAGTACATCAGTGGATGAATTAAGTGCCGTTTCACAAGAGTCTTGTAAAACACCTACGATAAAACCTACACCAACTACTTTCATAGCTATATCATTTGGTATACCAAATAAGCTACATGCTAGAGGAATCAGTAACAGTGAACCTCCAGCTACGCCTGAAGCACCGCATGCACATACAGCTGACAATAAACTGAGTATAAGTGCTGTGGGAATATCCACACTAATTCCAAGTGTGGTAACTGCTGCAAGTGTTAAAACAGAAATTGTAACTGCTGCACCAGCCATATTAATAGTAGAACCTAATGGAATAGATACAGCATATGTATCCTTATCTAACCCAAGTTTCTCACACAAGCTCATATTTACAGGTATATTTGCAGCTGAACTACGTGTAAAAAATGCTGTAATCCCACTTTCCTTTAAACACATAAACACAAGTGGGAATGGATTCTGACGAATATTTATGTATACAATAATTGGATTTACAACAAGGGCCACAAAAAGCATACACCCAATCAGAACTGCAAGTAAATGTCCATAACTAGCTAATGCCTTCATTCCAGTTGTAGAAATCGCCTCAAATACGAGACCCATAATTCCAAGTGGAGCAAAGTCTATGACCCATTTAACTATCTGAGTTACTGCATCTGAAAAATTAGTAATCATAGTTTTTGTGGTGTCGGGTGCATTTTTTAAAGCAGCACCAAGAACTAACGCCCAAGACAATATGCCAATATAGTTTGCATTAAAAAGTGCTTTTACTGGGTTATCAACAACATTCATTAGTAACGCTTTAAGAACCTCTACGACACCTCCAGGTGGTGTTAAACCACCTTTAGCTATTGCAAGTGTTAATGTTACTGGGAAGATAAAGCTTACAATAACCGCTGTAAGTCCAGCTAAAAATGTTCCTAAAAGATAAAGAACGATAATAGATTTCATGTTGGTCTGATGGCCACTTTTATGCTTAGATATGGCAGACATAATTAAGAAAAACACCAATATAGGCGCAATTGATTTCAAAGCACCAACAAATAAAGAACCAAAAATAATAATGAATTTTGCTTGTTGTGGAATCATTAAAGCCAAGATAATACCAATAACTAACCCTATAATTATCCGTAATACTAGACTTACTTGACTCCATTTCTTAAATAATTTTTTCAAAATATTTACCCCTCCAATAATTAATAGCAACGAAATAGTGCAAGTCTCTTGTATATAATACTTCATTTTAACATGCATAATATATTAATTCAACACAAAGTTAACTTTTATTACATTATTCTCAAAAATAAGCGATCTTTATTTTGTAATTATTTTATCCTCAATTTATTTACATACTAATAAAGGGGGACCACTTTATACTTCATGGTCTCCCTTTATCAATATTTTTTTGCTAAAAAGAAAATTATTACCTTGTTTTAGTAAACACTAATCCGGAATAACTATTACTGAGACTTTAGCATTTCTAACAACCTTACTTGTTACAGATCCAATTATTCTATATAATCCTTTTTTACTGCATTTAGTCATTATTATTATTTCATGGCCATCTTTTTCAGCCTTTTTTAATATTTCATCTGCAGCATATCCCAAAATTGAAAACTTTTCAACTTCATACCCTTCCAGTTTAATTATTGCTTTATCTAAAACAGCTCTACTTTCCTCTGCTAAATATCCAAATTCATTTGGAATTGAATTTGGAGTTGGAACTATCATCTTGTTAGTTAAAACCGTTTCCACTACATTCATTAATGTAATACAAATTGAATCCTTATTAAAAAAATTTATCAACCAATCGATAGAGTGCATGCTTCTTTCTGTACCATCTAATGGAACTAAGATTTTCATTTTTTTCATATTCAAGACCTCCTTAAATTGTTTACATATATATAATAACATGAAAGTAGGTAAATGTCGTACAAGCTAATCATAATTTTCATAAAATATCAAATATTCTTAAAATAGCAGTTATTATTAATTATTATTTAATTAAATCGTTTACAAGCATTGATTACTATGTTATTATTAACTCATAAACAAAGTAACAAAATTTAATTAGTACAATATGTGAAAATAATTCCACATAAATATTAACTTTCATTAGATAAATTAAAATAATAACTAATAGAAAGGGGATAGTCCATTGTATCAAATTAAATCTTTAGAGTTTTTAGAGGATAGTATAATTTATAAATAAGTGGTCTTTATGATATGTGATAAGACAACGAAAAATGCTTTAATTAAAAATTTATACTATACTCTGCTTAATTAAAAATTGAATATACAAATATACTAAAAGGAAGTTCATAAATGAACTTCCTTTTAGTAGTTAATTTATAATATTGATAATAATTATTGATTAGTATATAATATTTATATAAACATAATAAAGAAGGGACGTTTTTATATGAGAACAAAAGGAAATAAAATATCAATAATTGGAGCAGGTTTTGTAGGTTCTACTACAGCTTTTGCCCTAATGACTAGCGGACTTGCATCTGAAATTGTAATTGTAGATATAAATAAGGATAAAGCCGAGGGTGAAGCAATGGATTTATCACATGGTGCTTCCTTCGTAAAACCTATAGATATAACTTCGGGAGAATATGCCGATACAAAAGATTCAGATATAGTAATTATTACAGCAGGAATTAGTTTAAAACCAGGAGAAACAAGGCTTAATTGTATTGCAAATAATTTTAAAGTATTCCAAAGTATAATTCCAGAGGTTGTAAAATATAGCCCTGATTCTATATTAATAATAGTATCAAACCCTGTAGATATATTAACGTATATAGCCTATAAGCTTTCAGGTTTTCCAAGTAATCGAGTAATTGGGTCAGGTACGGTTCTCGATACTTCAAGACTTAAATATCTTCTTGGTCAGCGTTTTGAAGTTGACGCTAGGAATATTCATACTTATATAATGGGTGAGCATGGCGACTCAGAAATAGCGGAATTTGTCAACATAGTTGTCGCATTTTTTAATTTCAACCTTTTTATGA
>NZ_CALEVF010000319.1 GCF_937920395.1 uncultured Clostridium sp.
AGCCAAATCTTAAAAGTTATCCACAGTTTTTATTTTTGAATTCTGCAAGCCCCTACAAATTTTAAGACTAAAACAAGTGCAATTATTACCGATATAAATATATATAAGATATGCAATTGAATTTTCCCATAATTTATTTTTAATATTTTTGTTGTTACGTAATTTACTGCTTTTAAACTTGTTTTATAAAAATAGTCTTCTACTACATCGCTAGTAGTTTGACTTATATGAATATTTTGTTTATAACTAACTTTTTTGTTATAATTTGAAATAGGTCCAAATATTTTTGCGGCAGGTTGCACAAATCCACTACCAGTGTACTGTATGTAAGGTTCATCACTTGTGTACCCACATGCCCATGTATCATTAATCTCTTGTTTTTTATTTGATGAATTTATTTTATTAAACATATAAACAATAAATGTGATACTAATTAATATTAAAGTAAACACTATTATCTCTGTTTCATTTTTAAATCCAGGACCTTTGGAATTAATCGCAAATAAACCATTCGTAAAATATGATATCTTACTTATTATAAACGGTGAAAATATACCCGTTACTATAGCAAGCACAGCAAGTACGCCCTGCCCAATATTCATTGACATCGGAATACTTTTTATATGCTCCGCTTTTTTAGTTCTTGGTTTTCCAAGAAAGGTGATTCCAAAAGATTTTGCAGTAGCATAAAACGCCGCTCCACTTGTTATTGCTATGATAACACCACAACAAAAAATCAATATTATAATCCATATATTGCTTACCTTAGTTATTGCTTCAATGAAACTTCTAAGAATAAGTATCTCACTTGCGAAACCATTAAATGGTGGCACTGAAGAGATTGCACAGGTTGCAATAAATGTACAAATTGCTGTAAATTTCATTTCTTGGTGTAGTCCACCAAGCTCATTCATATTTTTAGTACCAGTTGCATACAAAACGCTTCCTGCATTTAGGAATAAAAGGCTTTTAAAAATCGCATGATTTAAGCAGTGAAGCAATGCTGCAGTTAGTGCTAGTGAAGCTAATACTTTTAAATTATAATTTATAAGTATCATAGACATCCCAAGGGCAGCAAAAATTAGACCTACATTTTCTGCACTAGAATATGCTAATAGTTTTTTTATGTTGTTTTGTAATAATGCATTTAAGATTGAAAATATAGCAGTAATCGTTCCTATTACAAGTACTGTAACTCCACAATTTAGTGGTGTCACTTTAAGGAAAATAAATATTACTCTTATAAAACCATATAAAGCAACCTTAAGCATTACCCCTGACATCAATGCCGAGACATTAGATGGTGCTGTTGGATGAGCCTTTGGAAGCCATGCATGAAGTGGAACAATTCCCATCTTCGCACCAAATCCAAATAATGCAAGTATGAATATTATGGACTTTTGTTTTGATGAAAAATTTGCAGAAACCTTTATAATCTCACTAAAGTCAAAACTTCCGCTATATTTATACAAGAAAGAAAACATTATCATTAAAAATAATCCACTTATATGTGTCATTACAAAATAAAATATTCCTGCTTTCAAATTTTCCTTATGCATGTACTCATAAATTACTAAGAAAAATGATGATATAGACATAATCTCCCAGAAAACGAGAAAACTTATTGCATTATTAGAAACTACAACTCCTATCATTGATGCTACAAATAATGCTATTAAAAGTAACATATAATTTACTGAGTAATGTTTTTTATATTCCATTATGTAGCCCTTAGTATAAATTGCTACTGGTATAAATATTAATATTATAATAAATACGAAGTATGCCGAAAGCCAGTCGTTTTGAAAATTTATTATTGGTAACATTTGTTATCAACTCCTAGTTAAATTTAGTTATCATTCGAATGTTGAAATGTGACACTTAATTATACCTTATTTTTCGAATGTTAACAACTAATTTTAATTGATTGTTCGTGTTATGTATTGGTTAACACTCCTAAATTTTGCCTTTTTAAATCATTTATTAAGTAAATCTATAAAATATATTTTTTCTATTTTATTAATAAAAGTAAACCAAATATAAAAAAATCACTCATTTAACTTATAAATTTAATAAGTTTTCTGAGTGATTTTTTAGTTTACTAACATGATAACATGCTATTAATTTTAGCAAATATTATATTAATATCCACCCGAGGACCCTCCACCACTTGATGAACCGCCCCCGAAACCACCGCCTCCTGAGCCTCCAAAACCGCCGCCATTTCCACCACCACGTCTACCAATAGAGCTCCAAAATAGTAACATTACCATAAATTTAGTTATTCTTCCTCGGTTTAGAATAAAGTCGAGAAAAATAAACACAATAAATCCTATTAATACTATACCATTACCCTTTCGAGGAACGTTTTGTGTTTGAACTTGTTTTGGAACATTAACATTCTTCTCTAGTTTTACATTGTATTCCTTAGCTATGCTATCGCTCAGAACCGAATATGATGCCCTAAGTCCCTCTCCATATTGGTTTTGCTTGAATTTTGGAACTGCATAATCATTCATAACCCTTGAGGAATAAATATCAGTAACAGCACCTTCTAGCCCTGTACCCACCTCTACTCTCCATTTTCTTTCTTTTACTGCTAATAAAATTAACAGACCATTATTTTTATCTTTTTTACCAATACCCCATTCTCTAAAAATACCAGTTGCATAAGTTTCTATGGGTACCTCTTTTAGTGAATCTATAACTACAACTGTAGCCTGAGCTCCTGTTTTAGCTTCTAGTTCCCTGCCTACTGATAAAATATATTGTGTTGATTGATTATCTAATACTTTGGCATAATCGTTAACATATTTTAACTGAGATGGAGCAGGATATATTTTTGTGGTTTTTGCATTTACTATATTCGCAGCCATTATTTGACTTAGTAAAACCAGACTTATTATACCTACAAATAAAATCGTCATTTTTTTCTTAGCTTTTGTAGATATACTTAATGTGATATTATAATTTTTTATTTTTTTAATAAAATTAATTAAATAAGTCTTCATATTTTAGCTCCTATTTAGTAAAGTCAACTTTAGGTACTACTTTAGCTGAT
>NZ_CALEVF010000320.1 GCF_937920395.1 uncultured Clostridium sp.
CAGAAATTTTTAAGGGAAGTTGATGCTTCTTGTGTTTATGTGAATGCTTCTACAAGATTTACAGATGGCGCAGAATTTGGATTTGGGGCAGAGATAGGAATTAGCAATCAAAAACTTCATGCTAGAGGTCCAATGGGACTTGAACAACTTACAACTACAAAATATCTTATATATGGAGATGGTCAAGTTAGAGAATAAGGGGTAATCTTAAAGTTAAGAAGTTAGAAAAATTTAAAGGCACTAATAATATTATTGTATTTCAATAATATTATTAGTGCCTTTTAAAATTATTAAACTGAGCATTGAATAGTATTGGCATTATCAATATTCATAAAAACGTTTTCAAAAAACACAATATTGTGATACATAGAGGATAAGGTAGAATTTGATAGCAAAACTATAAAAATAACGATTGGAAAGCGTTACAGACGACTTGAAAATGTTTTCACTAAAAAGTAAACTAAAGTTACAAAAACGTTTCCGTAAAATATCGGAAGGTATTGGGGAACATGGAGGTGCTTAGTATGAATTTATGGAAAATTTCATTGGACGAATACAATAGTTATAACAATAGAAAATATGAGACGCTTTTTACATTAGCAAATGGATATAGAGGTATAAGAGGGGCTTTAGAATTTTCATCAAAGGGTAGTAAAGGAAATTATATAGCTGGTATATTTGATAAATCTCAAAGTCAAGTAACGGAAATAGTAAATCTCCAAGATCCTTTAGGGTTCAATATATATATTGAGGATGAGAAAATTGATATTGATGAATGCGGCCTAGATAGCTTCAAAAGGGAATTAAATATGTATAAAGGCATTTTATATACAAGTTTTATTGCTACTACTAAAAAGGGCAAAAGTATAGAAGTTAAATGTGAGAGATTTGTTAGTAGAAATAAAATTAACAGATGGGCTTCAAAATATGAAATAACACCACTAAATTTTAATGGAAAGGTATTTCTTGAAAACTATATAGATGGTTCAGTAACTAATAGTGCTTGGGATGTAATGAATAAGACTAAACATTTCAAAGTAAAAAACAACTATGATAGTAATCCAGGTATAGCACTAACTGTAGAGACAAATGACAATAATATAAAAGTTTTAGAGTTAACAACCTTAATGGGTGAAAATGAAAAAGGTAATATATTTAAGAATAGAAAATATAGTGAGTTTGGTGAAATAGTTAGTGAAGTTTATGAAACATTTATGACAGAAGGTAAAAGCTATACTGTAGTTAAATATGGCATAAGCATTAGCGATAGAGATAGAGGTTTAAAAAGTGATTTATTTACAGCTGGAACTAAAGAATTAAAGGGTTTTATGAAAGATGGATATGATGTAGAAATTAAAAAACATATAATAATTTGGGAAAAAATATGGAATGAAATAGACATAAATATTGATGGAGATGAAAAAGCTCAACTAGGTATAAGATTCAATTTGTTTCAACTAGCATCTTCTGCATATGAAGGGGATACTACTGTAAGTATAGCAGCAAAAGGGCTTCATGGTGAAGGTTATAAAGGTCATGTTTTCTGGGATACTGAAGTGTTCATGCTGCCTTTCTTTATATACACAAGGCCAGATGTTGCGAAGGCACTGCTAATGTATAGATATAATACCCTACAAGGTGCAAGAAAGAATGCTGAAACGACTGGCTATAAAGGAGCAAGATTCGCATGGGAAGCGGCAGATGAAGGAATTGAGGTTACACCAAAGTGGGGATTTGATTATGATGGCAATGCGGTTAGAATTTGGACCGGAGATGAGGAATATCATATAAATTCTGACATTGCATTTGGTATTGTTGAGTATTATAGAGCAACTAACGACAAGGAATTCATTGTGAATCAAGGCATTGAAATATTACTTGATACAGCTAAATTCTGGCAAAGCAGAGTGGAATACAATAAAGGCCAAGATAGGTATGAAATAAGCTCAGTAATAGGACCAGATGAGTTTCATGAGCACGTTGACAATAATGTATTTACAAATTACTTAGCTAAATGGAATATAGAAAAAGCATTGTTTTTTAAAGATTGGTTGAAGGCTGAGGATAATCTTAAGTACAAGGTGCTTTGTTCAAAACTAGGACTTAATGAAGAGGATTTTAATGAGTGGGAGATAATTTATAAAAAGATATATATCCCAAAGAGTGAAGACGGAATGATAATTGAGCAATTTGAGGGATATTTCGATTTAGCAGATATAGAAATTTCAAAGTATGATGAGAATGAAATGCCCATATGGCCAGATTTTAAAGGGAACAAGTTAGGAGAAACACAACTTTTAAAACAAGCAGATGTTGCTCAATTAATGATTATGCTTCCTGAAGAGTTTTCAGAAGATGTTAAAAAATTGAACTATGAATATTATGAGCAAAGAACAATGCACAAGTCGTCTTTAAGTCCTTCTATGTATTCAATATTGGGACTTGCAGTAGGAGATAGGCAAAATGCTTATAAATACTTTATGAAGGCTATATATACAGATTTAGAAGATAATCAAGGAAATACAGATTTTGGTCTACATGCAGCCGCTGCAGGAGGATCATGGCAAAGTGCTATTTTTGGATTTGTAGGATTAAGAGTTAATAAAGAAGGCATATTAAACATAAATCCATGGTTGCCAGAGCAATGGGAGGGGTTATCCTTTAATATTAATTGGAAAAATTCAAGAGTAGGTATTTCAATATCAAAAGATAAAATAGAAGTAAATTCAACTGGCGATTTATCATTAATTATATATGATAAGAAATATTTTATTTCTGATAAACATCATTTAATAGTTGCAAGATAATAGAAAAGGTGGAGAATAGTACTTATAGAATAAATTTCGTGAGATGAAAGGAAAACAAAATGGAGAAAAAAGGTATTACTATAAAAGATGTTGCAAAACAAGCAGGGGTATCTATAAGTACTGTATCTAGAGCATTTAATAATTATGCTGACATAAGCGAATTAACTAGAAAAAACATATTAGAAGTTGCAGAAAATTTAGGATATAGGCCAAACATAGTTGCTAGAAGTTTGAGCGGAACAAAGAATTATAGATTAGGAATATTGGTGGAAGATTACAATGAAGGAGATTATATAATATATGAAATGTTAATGGCATTTAAGTCAGTGGTTTCAGATTACGGGTATGAAACCGTAATACTTTCTACAACCTCTGATATGCAAAAGGGAAAGAAACTTGAAAAACTATTTCAGGAAAAACATTTAGATGGGGCTTTAATACTAGGACTTAAAATGACAGATGATTATTTTAGGCAATTGGAAAATATGTCCTATCCTTGCGTTTTACACGACATATTCATAAAAAACCCAAAAGTAGGTTGCGTCGGTGTTGATAATATAAAAGGATCAATAATTGCTGTAGAGCATCTTTTGAAGCAAGGCCATACAAAAATTGGGTTTATAAATGGGCATAAGGATGCTTTAGTTAGCTATGAGCGATTAGATGGGTATTATTTGGCACTTAGTAGAAAAGGTATTAATATTGAAGAAGATCTTATAGTTAGTGGTGGGTTCTCCTATGAAGGAGGAAAAACTGCTGTGGTGGAGCTTATTAAAAATCATAAAGATATAACAGCAATATATTGTGCCAGTGATTTAATGGCTCTTGGAGCAATAGAGGGTTTAAGGGATATGGGATATGACATACCAAAGGATATATCTATAATAGGCTTCGATGATATTAACTTATGCAATTTTGTTACACCTAAACTTACAAGTATTAGACAGGATAGAGAAAAAATAGGCAAAACTGCAGCTAATTTAATTTTAAGTATAATATCACAGCAGTATTTAGGTCGAATCATTTTAGAACCTGAGCTAATTGAAAGAGAATCATCAATTAAAATATAAATTAATAACTAATAATTAATTGGGGGGAAATATAAATGAAAAGAAATCGTATAATTGCATTAGTATGTTCAGTAGCGTTAACAGCTACAATGTTTGGTGGTTGTGGTAGTAAGACTAAAACGGCTACCACAAGTGGACCAGTTACTTTAAAAGTTCAAATATGGGGTTCATCGCCTGCAGAATCAAAGCTTATTGATGGTCAAATAGCTGCATTTAATACAGAAAATAAGAGTAAAAAGATTACACTTAAAAAGGAAGTTGCTGTAGGAGATTATAATCAAGTTATGCAGACTAAAATAGCAGCTAAGACAGAAACTGATTTATATTATTTAGATTCTTCTCTTGCATCATCTTTTATTGATAAAGGCGTAGTTGCACCTTTAGACGAGTATTTGGATAAAGAAGATTTAAAGGATTTTTATCCTAATCTATTAGAAGGATTTCAAAAGGACGGTAAAACATATGGTCTGCCAAAAGATTATAATTCATTAGGAATTTTTTATAATAAGAAGATGTTTAAAGACGCTGGAATTACAACACCTCCAAAAACTTGGGCAGAATTTGAAGAGGTAGCTAAAAAGTTAACAAAGGGCAAGGTAAAAGCACTATCACTACCAGATGACTCGGCAAGATTTGCTCCGTTCATGTTCCAAGCAGGTGGTAAAATTGTTGATAAAGAAAAAATGGTATTTAATTCTCCAGAAGCTGTAAAAGGATTCGAATATTATTATTCAATGTTTAAAAAAGGATATGCAGCATTTCCAAAGGAGTTAGGAGATGGATGGCCTGGTGATTCTCTAGCTGCTCAAAAGGTTGCTATGGTAATTGAAGGCGGATGGATGATACCATTTATGAAGGAAAAAGCACCATCAGTTGAATATGGCATTGCAGAACTTCCAAAAGGAGAAAAACAAGGTAATTTGTTATTTACAGTTGCATATTCAATGAGTAAAAACACAAAACATCCTAAAGAGGCAGCGGAGGCTATTAAATTCTTAACAGGTAAAAAATCACAAGAAATGGTAGCAAATTCTGGACTTGCAATACCAACAAGAAAATCAATGGGAACTGTATTTACAGATAAATTCCCAGAAAGAAAAGCATTAGTAGATGGAACAAAGTATGCAAATGTATTTTCTTATGGTACGAAATTTGCTAAAATTAATCTTGAACTTGGAAAAGCAGGTGAAAGAATTAGACTTGGGAAAACCCCAGATGGTAAAACAGCATTAGATGATGCACTAAAAGCAGCACAATAATACTAGGATAGGAAGCATGATTTCTTGCTTCCTATTTTAAAAAGGAGGGAAAATATGTTCTCATTAAAAACACCCACCGGAAATAAAGCTATAAAAAGAAAACAAAGGCCAAAAGGATTTTTTACTAATAGGACTAGAGAAAAGCTAGATGGATGGTTATTTGTGGCTCCTTTTGTAATTTCTGCCTTAATATTTTTAATAGGTCCCGTAATTGTAGCTTTTATATTAAGTTTTAAGGAGTATTCACTACTCGACCAAACAACAATTTTAAGTGCAAAAAATGTAGGACTTACTAATTATATGAAAGTAATAAAGGACCCTATATTTATAAAAGCATTGAAGAATACTTTTATTTATTCATTATGTGCTGTACCACTTCAGTTAATTATAGCGTTGTTACTTGCATTAGTAGTGGATTCTAAGATTAAGGCAAAGGCATTTTTTAGAGTAGCTTATTATATACCAACTCTAACATCTGCTGTTGCAGTATCACTTATATTTCTATTCTTATTTAAAGTTGATGGACTATTTACTAGGTTTCTGACAATATTTGGTGTAGCTCCAAGAAGTTGGTTTCAGGATCCTAAATTTGCATTGGGTGCTATTGTCCTAATGGCTGTGTGGTCGTCAGTTGGAGTTTACATGATAATATTTTTATCAGGACTTCAAGAAATTCCAGAAACATTATATGAGGCTGCAGAAATAGATGGAGCAAATAAATTTAAAAGGTTCTTTAAAATAACACTACCTTTGATTAAACCAACGTTTTTCTTTAATTTAGTAATATCTGTTATAGGAACTCTTCAAATGTTTGATCAATCATATATAATCTCTGGTGGAAACGGAGGACCTTTAGACAGTACTATGACTGTAGTTTTATACTTATACAATAAAGCGTTTAAAGAATCCGAAATGGGTTATGCATCAGCTATAGCATTTGTGCTTTTTGCCATAATATTTACACTAACATTAATTGAAAAGAAAATATTCAAAGAGGAAGAAGCAAATTAGGGAGGTAGAGTTATGAAAAAAAGAAAAAAAGTATCCCCAGTTAGAATATTATTTTATTTAATACTAATATTATACTCTGTAATAACTCTTGGGCCATTCTTATGGAGTTTTATTATTTCACTTAAACCATCCTCAGAAACTAACACCCTTTCAGTGAATTTAAGTACATTATCTTTTAAAAACTATAAGTATATATTTGAGAACTTTCCTTTTACAAGGTGGATGCTTAATAGTGTTTTCATTGCATTAGTGTGCACCATTGGAAATTTAGTATTTAATTCAATGGCTGGATATGCTTTAGCAAGAATTAATTTTCCTGGAAAAAAGACTATTTTTTTAGCAGTTCTAGGAATGATGATGATACCTGGACAGGTAGTTATGGTACCTACATACATGATACTAAGTAAGCTCGGATGGATTAATACATACAAAGGGCTTACAATACCATTCTTAACAAGTATGTTTGGTGTGTTTTTAATGAGGCAATTTTTCTTAACTATACCTAAGGAACTAGAAGAATCCGCAGCTATAGATGGATTGAGTAGATTTGGAACATTTTTTAAAATAATAATACCTACTGCAACCACAGCATTAACAACACAATTTATATTGATGTTTACAGGTAACTGGAATAGTTTCTTGTGGCCAAACTTATTAACAGCATCAGACGAAATGTACACATTGCCTGTTGGTTTAAACTCCTTTTATGGGCAGTATTTTCAAATGTGGGATCAAGTTTTAGCTGGAGCAATGTTAATATCATTACCTATGATATTAGTATTTTTAATATTCCAAAAGAACTTTATTAAAGGTATTGCCAGCACAGGTGGTAAAGAATAAAAAGACAAAGAATAAATATTTCACGGAGGTATTAGAATGAGTAAAATAAAGGCATGTTTATTTGATTTAGATGGTGTAGTAGTGGATACAGCAAAATATCACTACTTAGCCTGGAAGAGACTTGCAAGTAATTTAGGATTTGATTTTACGAAAAAAGATAATGAAAGGCTAAAGGGCGTTAGTAGAATGCGCTCTTTAGATATATTATTATCAATAGGAAAGAAAAATCCTAGCGTGGAAGAAAAATTAAATATGGCCCAGCAAAAGAACAATTGGTATGTGGAGTATATATCAAAATTAGATGAAAGCGAAATATTGCCAGGAGTTAAAGATTTTCTAATAGAATTAAGGCAAAATGGCATAAAAATTGCATTGGGGTCAGCATCAAAAAACTCTATGCTTATACTAAACAATCTAAACTTAACTTCATATTTTGATGCTATAATAGATGGAAACAAGGTTTCAAAAGCAAAACCGGATCCTGAGGTGTTTTTGCTAGGAGCAAGTGAATTAGGAGTTAATCCATTAGAATGTGTGGTATTTGAAGATGCACAAGCTGGAATAGATGCAGCTAAAGCTGCAAATATGAAGGCTATTGGAATAGGACAAAAGGATGTACTTTTAAATGCTGATAAGATTTTTGAAGGTTTTAATGATGCTCATATTGATATGATAGAATTTTAATTTAGTTAATAATGAAAAACTTATATATTATTACAAAACATTAAATATAATGCCAAATAAGCAGGGTGGACCTGCTTATTTTTTAGGTTTTAGAATGATTTTTTTTGCATACATTTATACACTCTGAGCAACCCTTAATTATATTTGGCATGCAACGATATGGATGAAAAGTATTATTTTCAAATGCTTTACCAGGACAGGCAATTATACATTCTTCACAATTTGTGCAATTGTTTATATGCTTTTCACTTGGAGATACTCCTAGTGGTGCATTAGTAAAAATGGCTGCAAAAAGAAGCCCAGCTCCATAATCATTATTTACAACTATTCCATTTCTACCCCAATGCCCAAGACCTGCAGAAACAGCTAACGGTCGAAAATCCCCGTATACAGAAAGAATACTTTTGTGATGCGTCGTATAGCCTTCAGATTCAAGAATTTTAGAAGTAATATTTTGTACATGTTTACTTATACCGTGTTCTTTTTTGATCATTTTAGCTATGTTTAAAGGTTGCTTTAGAAACCATTTATCTGTAAAAGGAAATCCAAGTATAATTACTGGTTCGATTATCCTTATTTTAGTGAATCCAACTAATATGGCGCCTTCAGCTAGAACATTTTTACTTATATAGTTAGACAAATCAGTCTGTTTTTCCATTTTAGCTCCCTTTGTATATATTTATTGTTAAAGTTAGTTTTTACATATTTCAGATAAATATGCATGCTTGTGCCTACTTGTTTTGCTCAGGAATATTTAGCAGTGATAAATTCATTTATATTTGACAAATAATAACGTTTTAGGATAGAAAATATAAGCTGTTATAGAACTCTATAAAAAAAATATACGTACATGTGTATATTTATACAATACAATATATATTCTTTTAAAATAAATGTTAATGACATTTTATGTTTACTTCTTGAAATGGAAACAGTTTTAACTTTAATGGAATATTGAAATACTCTATTGACATATGCATTAAAATACAGTATAATGTATAAATAGAGTAAGTGGTTTATGTTATTAATTCAGGAGGTAATATAAATGTCAAACATGCAATTATTTCAATCAAAAAC
>NZ_CALEVF010000321.1 GCF_937920395.1 uncultured Clostridium sp.
ATTGTATATAAAATATATCAATGATATAATTGTACATACTAGATGTTTTTTAAACAAGTACTAACTTATAAGTCACTTAGTTTTTCTAAGTGGCTTAGTATCCTAAGTTACTGTATAATACTCTTACAATATAAAACACAGGAGGAATTTATGAGTGATAAAATAATGAAAATAAATAACAAAGAATATAGTTGTGCTATAGAATTAACATTAGATATTATAGGTGGTAAATGGAAACCAATAATTCTTTGGAGATTAGCTAATAACGAGGTATTAAGATTTAGTGAATTAAAAAGATCTATGGGTATTATTACACAAAAAATGTTAACCCAACAACTTAGAGAATTAGAATCATATGAAATGGTTCATAGAAAAGTATATGCCGAGGTTCCACCAAAAGTAGAATATTCTTTGACAAAACAAGGTAAAAGTGTAATGCCTATACTAGACATTATGTGTAAGTGGGGAAATGATTATTATGAAGAAGCTATAGATGACAAAAAAATATAGTGTTATGTTTTAACTTTTAGGGCATATTAACTCCTAAAAGGAGTGATTTTTTTGAACATAACTAGTATATCTTTATCCTATATGTTTTTTTTAGTTTCTATAATAGAATTCATATTTTTTTTATATTACAAATTTCTTGTAATCAATACTGGCACTAAAAGTAAAAGGCGAGAAAATATTATTGGAACTATGAAAGACCCTGAGCATTGGAGAAAAAGAAACAATATAATAGCTTTTATTTCTCTATTTTGGGCACTACTATCAATTATTGCTTTTATTTATTTAAAATTTTTCTATACTATAGGATTACTTTCAATAGTATATGTTTTTATCTATATAGTTGTTATTGTATTAAGTCTTTCAGTATTCATCAAAAAAAACAAGATTGTATCTAATAAATAGCATAACCTAAAAAGCAGTAATAATTTAAATATTATTACTGCTTTTTGAGATTTTATTTATCTAAAACTTTAATAAAACTTTAATAAAACTTTTAATAATCTGAGCTGTAAAACCCCATATTACATAGTTGTTATACTCATAAAAATATTGATCTAAAGTCCCTTTCCTAAACTTATAGTTTTTTCCTCCATTTATTAAATGAAAAGGAAAACCCTCTTGTTTTAATGGACCTATCTCCATACTATAATAGAGTGGCTCATTGTCTATAAAAAATTTTAATGGCACCTTAAATATATGATCTACCTCATCCTCACTTGGATTTATTTCTCCATATTTTAGACGCCCTACAAAAGCATACATTATATTGCCATAAGGACTTATATAATAGTCCATACTTCCAATTATATCAATTTGCTCTCTTTTTAAATTCAATTCTTCCATACTTTCTCGAACCGAGGTTTCTTTTGGGTCTTCATTTAATTCAACTCTCCCACCTGGAAGGCAAACATCACCTGGTTGACTTCTTAATTTTAAAGCACGTACTTCAAATACAATTGATACCTCTTCATTCTCCTCAACGAGTAATATCATAACTGCACTTTTATCAAAATCTCCTATTGCTTTAGGAATCCTATCCTTAAATATTTTTTCTACCTTATTTATCATATTAATTACAACCTTTCTAGTGCTTTCTTGGTGCCACCCACATAGCAAGTGGCAAGGTTTTATAATAATAGCATTTTTTCATTTCAAATTTTACATCAATATATACTTTTAACTATAACATAATATAATAAAAATTTGTTAATCATATTAAAATGCATCATAATATTAACTTCATCCTAAATATATTATGTTAAACAATGTTCCTTGTTCTTCATAAATTAAAATGATATACTTATGCTTGTATTTGATCATAGATAAACAAAAATTTAATTAAACTGGAGAGATGAAAATTGAAAAGAAGAAACCGCCTTCTATTATTTACACTAATCTTTACTTTAGTCTTTTCTACAACGGTTTTTGCCGCTACTAATCAGCCAGAATTAGATGCTAAAGCTGCAATTTCTGTAGATATGGATACTAATGAAATTATTTACGCTAAAAACATTGATAATAAGATGTACCCTGCGAGCATTACAAAGCTTATTACAGCTTTGCTACTTGCTGAAAATAAGACTACAACTGATAATTTAAAATATACAAAAAATGCAAAATCTCAACCATCATACTCATATAATCTAAATATTCATCCTATAGCTATTGGAGATACAATGTCCGCTGATAATGTAATGGATGGGCTTCTTCTTTATTCTGGAAATGATATTGCTTATGTGATTGCCGATAACGTTGGTGGAAATCCAATTAATTTTGCTAAAATGATGAATGCTAAAGCTAAAAAACTTGGAATGACAGGTTCTCATTTTATCACTCCAAATGGATTGGATGATGCATTGGATAAAGATAACCATTATACAACTACATACGACTTAACTCTCGCAGGTAGAGCTGCTTTTAAAAACGATTGGGTAAGAAAATCTATGGGTAAAAAAACAAGTGTGATTAAGTCTACAAATGGACCTGTTGCTACTGTTTCTAATAGAAATAAATTACTTGGAATAGATGGTAACCTAGGTGGTAAAACTGGATATACAGTAAAGGCTGGAAGATGCCTAGTTTCTATATACGAACGTAATGGTAGACATATTATAGGTGTCGTTATGAAATCTACATATAACCTACCAAAAGATACAATAGTTTTTGATGACATGACAAAACTTATCAATTATAGTTATGCTGCTAAACCGGATGTAACTAATAAAAAAGATACTGCTATTAAAACAATATCTTTGCCTTATAAAGTTATTCCATTTATAGGACCTACAAAAACAATGGATGTGCCACTTGCATCAAAAGAAGATGTTACCTTTTATAACAATAATGTAAAACGTCAAACAACTATTAAAATTGATCCAATAAAGCCATGGAAACTTAGTAAAAATACCTCTGTTGGAACTTTAGTTGTTAAACAAAAGGATTACATTAAAACTTATAAATTATATCCAATGGTTTCAAAAGCTACTATATTAAAAAATAATATAATTATGTATGCTGCAATTGTGGTTATTCTAATTGTTATTATAATATTAATTCTCCTACTAATTTCTTCTATACGTAGACGCAAAAATCGTAGTGGTAGAAGAATAAGATACTAGTAAATTTACAAAAGAGATTATATTAACTTTTTAGTTAATGTAATCTCTTTTTAAATTATACTCAATTTTGTCCTACTTTTACATTTATTTTAATATATTATAAAAGTAGGCTCTTAATAATAAATATATTTTTTAATTTAGCACAGTTAATATCCATACCTTGTACTTAACCATCATTCATTTTGCAGGTTCAGTATTGTTATAGTTTCACTTTTATAGTATTATAATATGATACACAATTATATATTGATGTTTATGATAACATTCACCAATATGTATTTCAATTATCAAAATAATTATTTATTTACACGTGGAGGTGTCAACTTGAAAAAAGAATTTTCTCTAAGTAATGAAAAAGTAATGATAAATTTCACCGCTAAATATTGTAATACCCCTGTGAAATTGTTAGAAAGTGATGGCTTTAGAAGAGTTTTCAACGCATATCTTAAGAAAATAAAAAAGAAGAATTCTAACATATATAAGTATCTTATAGAAAATTCACAAACAGAC
This sequence comes from uncultured Clostridium sp., assembly GCF_937920395.1. Classification (GTDB taxonomy): domain Bacteria; phylum Bacillota; class Clostridia; order Clostridiales; family Clostridiaceae; genus Clostridium_AD. The sequence continues at coordinate 3,639 of NZ_CALEVF010000321.1, forward strand.
AATGAAGAATTAGATGTATTTTTTGTACATTTATTTAAGCTTTTATCGGTATTAAATGTAACCGAGATTGTAAATCTAAATACTAAATATAGCTCTCTCATGAATAGTCGTGCAACTTTTATAGACTTTATAGAAGATTTCTATAGTTTTTGGAGAAAACTTGAAAGGTATACTGTAATTCATAACAATAAAATAAATGAAGGTATAGAAAAAACAAGCTTTGTTGAAGCTAACAATGGTTTCTCAATGCTTATACTTGATTTATACAGAAAAATCGAGGAAAATGTAATTGGATATAAACCTAAGGTTTACAGACAATTACCCGCAGGTGGTAATGCTGGTTTAATTGTTAATACCATAAGTTGGCCAATTCCTGTAGGTTATGAAAAATTGAAAAACGTTCCATTTATTGATGCAATAATTTTAGACCTGCCTTATATAAGTTACCCTAAAAAGAATACCCGCGATGGTATTTTTGATGAATGTTTTGAAAATCCATTAAAAAATTGTACTATAACCACCGATCATTGGTTTTGTTATCCTGCCAAGGTAGGGACACTACTTGCCTTCATTTATGTTCACAGAGATTTTATGGCTCATGCAATAACTTTATGTAACTTATTTGAAATGGCAAAAGAAAAAGAGTATAGAGATATTAAACCAGATATAGTATTTGTTTTTGGTGCTAAAGATTCTGCCCCTATCGTTAAAACAATATTTTATGATGATAAAGAAAATGATATAATGCTTGGCTATATAAGTTACGGCAATGAAATTGATTACTTCGGATATGTAAAAAAGATGGCCTTAACACTTCATAATTTAATAATGATTAAACGAGGTTCACTACCAATTCATGGTGCAATGGTACACATTGTTATGAATAATGGTAACAGTGCTAATGTTGTTATTATGGGTGATAGCGGTGCTGGTAAATCTGAAAGTCTAGAAGCTTTTAGAAGTTTAAGTGAAGATTATATAAGCGATATGACCATAGTATTTGATGACATGGGTTACTTAACTTTAAAAGAAGGTTCGAAACCACTAGCCTTTGGAACCGAAATTGGAGCTTTCGTAAGACTCGATGATTTAGATACAGGTTATGCTTTTAAGGAAATAGATAGAAGTATATTTATGAATCCAGATAAGATTAACGCAAGACTTGTTATGCCAGTAGCAAGTTATAAAGATATTATTAAGGGGTACCCTATAGACTTATTCCTTTATGCAAATAATTATGAAGAAGTAAAAGATGGTATTGAAGAAATTAATTTCTTTGCAAATGCAAAAGATGCAATTGATGTTTGCAAAAGAGGCGCTAGAATGGCAAAAGGTACTACTACCGAATTAGGCCTTGTAACCTCTTATTTTGCAAATCCGTTTGGACCTGTGCAAAAACAAGAATTAGTAAATCCACTTATAGACAAATATTTTGATAACCTATTTAAAACAGGAGTAAAAGTTGGACAAATTAGAACCTCCCTTGGAGTTAAAGGACAAGAGAAAGATGGTCCTAAAAAGGCCGCTAAGAAATTGTTTGAATTAATTATAAAATAGGAAAAAGTGTATTACTATGTATCTAAAAATTATGTCAAATAAAGAAAATAATAAATTCAATACTGTCCACAAAAAAGTCTTTTAGCCGTTAGGCTGCGGATATGGTACATATCATTTGAATCCAATTTTTCTGCTCTTCTTATTTGTAGTCAGTATGAAGATTCTTCATACTGTTATGATACCTATCCGCCAATAAGCTGAAATAGTGTAGAAACTAACAATGATATATGGGAAATACCTGCAGCCTATCGGCTGAAGTCCATTAAGACAAATAGTAATTATATAAAAGGTCACTGAAATTTATGTAAATATTTCAGTGACCTTTTCATTATTATTTGAATTCTTTTGTTATAACATCGGTTAGTTTTTTACATGGAATGACTCTTAAATTTTTAAATTTAACGCCCGTTTTTAAACAATTTTGAGGTATGTATGCCTTCTTAAAACCCATTCTGTCTACTTCTTTTAACCTTTGTTCTAATGATGGTACTTTTTTTAGTTCTCCAGTTAAACCTAATTCTCCAATGAATACTGTATCTGTTGCTATTCCGTGGTTTAGTGAAGAGGATGCGATGCTCATAACTACAGCAAGATTTACTGATGTTTCAGTAAGTTTAAGGCCACCTGTTGCTTTTATAATAACATTCTTATCATAAAGCCCTATCCCTCCCCTTTCTTCTAGAATAGAAATAAGGGTTCCTAATTGCTCTTTCCTTGCAAAACACTCACTTAGCCTGCTTGGGTAAGGCGTAAAAGACTTTGATACTAGACTTTCTATTTCTATAACAATTGGTCTTGTTCCATCCTTTATAACCGCTAAAGCACTTCCTGGAACTAACTCATCTCTTTTAGTCATAAAAAACTCAGAAGGATCAGTTATCTCTTCCATTCCTACGTCTGAAAGCCTAAACATACCACTTTCTTCTGTATTTCCGAAACGATTCTTCTTACTTACCAAGTGTTTTAGTTCTTCTCCATCTTCTCCTTCAAGATATAATACAGTGTCTACTAAATGCTCGAGTATTCGTGGTCCCGCCATCTCATCTGCCTTAGTCATTTGCCCAACTAGAAAAACAGCTCTTGGTCTATCTGGATTTTTAGCTATATTCTTTAAAGCTGTTGCACATTCAATTACTTGAGTAGGAGAACCGGCCCTAGAACTTGAATATTCGTCCAAAGTAAATGTTTGAATACTATCAAGTATTATTAGATCAGCATCGACTGTTTCTATATGTTGTATTATTTCGTCAAGTTTTGTATCCGAAACAACCCAAAAATTATCAGCTATCTCTTTTACTGTTCGATCAGCTCTATTTTTAATTTGGCTTTTACTTTCCTCTCCAGATGCATATAAAATTTTATATTCTTTTAAAGAAAGTGAATTTGCGAGTTGTAGCAAAAGCGTAGACTTTCCAGCTCCTGGTGGAGCCGATATAATAGTAACACTATCGCGAACTATTCCTCCACCCATAACTCTGTCAAACTCTGACACTCCAGTAATTATTCTGTCACTGTTAGATTGCTTAACTGCCTTTAGTTTTGTAGGTTTAGTTGCAGCTACCAAACTATTTAAAGTGTTTTGTTTAGCGGAAGTTGCCTTAACAAGTTTCTCTTCATATGAATTCCACGCACCACAATCATTACATTTTCCCATCCATTTTGGAGCATGTGATCCACACTCTTTACAAATATAGATTATTTTATCTTTTGCCAATTAACATCATCTCCCTTTACTTCTCCTGGGTAGTTGCAGAAAAAAAATAAGCAGAAGGTATATTATAATTTCTGCTTATCTTTTCTAGTATTACACTCAAGCTTTAGAACTTTTGTAAAATTCACTCACTCTATCAAAATTACTTTTAAGTCTCATTCCATTATTTAGCTGAAGTACTCTATCAGTATTTTTAACTATATAATTTTCAAGTTTATCCATGTATATATCACCTGCTATTTCACTTTGAGTAACCATAGTTAATCCTTTTTCCCAACTAGCTGTTAATTCTGGATTCAAAAGCGTAGGGATAGAATTTTTCACTACATCAAATATAATTTCTCCGAGCAGTGTGGGCATAACCACTTGAGTTTTATTATTAGATTTAATATATTCTATCTTTTCAAGCTTTGTTAAAATTCCTGAGCGAGTGGCACTTGTACCAATACCAGAGCCTTTTATATGCTCCCTTAGCTCTTCATCTTCAATAAGTTTACCCGCATTTTCCATGGCTATAATTATTGAACCTGTTGTAAATCTTTTAGGAGGTGAAGTTTTACCTTCTTTAACTATTAAATCTTTAAGTGTCACCGTTTGTCCTTTTTTTAGAAGACTTAAAAATTTCATATTTGTACTTTCACTATCATTACTATCACTATCTGGTTTTAGAACTTCTAGGTAACCAAGTTCAACACAAACCTTATCTGATGTGAAAAATCTTTCATTATTTATCTTTGTTATAACAGAAACTTTGTTATAAACAGCTGGTGGATAAAATATTGCAAGGAACCGTCTTAGCACTAAATTATACACTTTCTTTTCCATTTCCTTTAATGATGTATAGTTTTGAAGACCTTCACCTGTTGGAATAATTGCATAATGGTCTGTTACTTTGCTATCATCAACATACTTTGTTTTAGCAATACCACTATACCATTTTTTTTCTATAATATTTTTAGCTATATTATTTATCTCAGTATTTCCATTTAATTTAATTAATTTTTTTATATTTTGATCAATTTCTTTTGATATTGCAGTAGACAATACCCTAGCATCCGTTCTTGGATATGTAAGCATTTTTTTCTCATATAACGCTTGAATGAGACTAAGCGTTTGCTCTGGATTTATCTTAAATTTCTTAGAACATTCATTTTGCATTTCCGCTAAATTAAAAAGTAATGGTGCATTTTTATTTTCCTTTTTCTTAGAAATATTTTCAACCAAGACATTGTTACCTATACTATAATCTCTTAATTCTCCTATTAACTTTTCAGCATCTTCTTGCTTCTTAAATCCACCTTCGTTATATAACATTTGAGATTCAAAATAGTTTGACCCATCTACTGATTTCCATTCTCCATCATAATTACAGTCCGCACTAACATTGAAACTTGCAATAATTCTATAAAAAGGAGTAACTGTAAACTCTCGAACTTCTCGTTCCCTTTGGACAACCATCCCAAGTACACATGACATTACTCGTCCAACAGCTATAACTATATAACTTTTCCCAAGATAATTACTTACAGTCTTGCCATATACCAGACTTAAAAGTCTCGAGAAATTAATTCCCATTAAATAATCTTCTTTTGCTCTTAAATAAGCTGCCTCCGATAAATTATCGTATGCACTTAAATCTTTAGCTTCTTTAACACCTCGAACAATCTCGGCTTCTGTTTGTGAATCTATCCAAACTCTTCGTTTTTGTTTATCAGGTTTGCCAGCCATTTCATCTACCAATCTATAGATGTACTCGCCCTCTCTTCCTGAATCTGTACAGACATATATTCTATCAATATCTTCGCGAACTAATTGACTTTTAACTATATTAAATTGTTTTTTAACTCCGTCTAT
>NZ_CALEVF010000322.1 GCF_937920395.1 uncultured Clostridium sp.
CAAATCTTAAAAGTTATCCACAGTTTTTATTTTTGAATTCTGCAAGCCCCTAATACCATTTATTATAGGGGGAATCATTGCAGCTAGTGGAGTATTTGGAGCAAAAAAAGGAATTGACACTGTAGTTGATACTAAAAAGGCTAAAAGTGTTAATTTGGGAGCATGTGATATAGTAGCTACGGCCCAAAGTAGTTTAGACGAAATGCGGAAAAAAACCAATGTATCACTCGAAAAATTAGGACAAAAGAAATTGGAAATCTTGGCTGATTCTATGAAACAATTTATTGGACAATATGAAAAAATAAAGAATATAGATTTTAAAGATAGTGTTGGATTAGATGAATTAAAGAAATTAAATTTTACTGGTGAGGCATTAAATGATTTGAAAAATGCTTCATTAAATGCTTCAAAAATTATGGCAGGGGGAGCAGCAGCTCTTGGAACAGGAGTATTAACAGCTTTTGGAGCATATAGTGCAGTAATGACTTTCGGTGCGGCATCTACTGGCGCTGCTATATTGGGTCTAAGTGGTGTAGCAGCAACAAACGCTACATTGGCGTGGCTTGGAGGCGGATCACTAGCTGCAGGTGGAGGTGGTATGGCTCTTGGACCAGCAGTTCTTGGTGGGCTTGTAGCTGGTCCAGCTCTAGCTATTGGTGGAGTAATTATGTCAAGTCAAGCTAAAAAAAAGTTAAACGAATCTTATGGAAACATGGAGAAAGCAAAGGTTATGCAAAAGGAAATGCAGCTAGCTGGAACATCACTAGAAGCTATATCAGTAAGAGCTGATCAGATTACACAGTTGCTTGAAAAGATAAATAATTATTTCATGCAAGGTATAGCTAATATGAAATATATAATAGAAATAGAAGGTACTTCATGGGTCAACTATTCTCAGAGCAGTAAATATGCGATTTTTGCATCCACAAAGATTGCACAAGTAATTAAGGCGATTTTAGATACATCTTTAATTGATGAAGATGGAAACTTGACAGTACAATCTAAGCAAGCGTTAATAGAAGGAAATAAATTTTATGAAGGTAAAAATTTTCATGAAACAACGGATGATAGTTCCAAGAATATTTCTATTAAAGGTGAAGGTGAAGAAGAAACTTGTCCACCACCAATTCCTCAACAACAAAAGTGGCATATTGCAATTAATGGACAGCAAGAAGGACCATATGATGTTTCGACTATTAAAAGTTTAATAATTAAAAAAAGTATTAATAGAGAAAAATGTCATGTATGGAAAAAAGGTATGCCTAATTGGGTCTTGATGGGTGAAGTAAATGAATTTATTGAAATATTTAATCAGTTGGATGACGAATTACCACCACCAATTCCACATTCAATATAGGCATAATTAAAAAACATTATTTATTAAGGAAGGATTTACTTATGACAAATATATATACAGAAAAAATATTAGAAATATGCAAAAAGTATAGGTTTATAGGTTACTATGTTTATGGAAACATACCTGATAAAAAGCTAAATAACGCAATATTAAATTTTCCAATACCGTTAGAGGATGAGGTTATAGCGTTAATTGATTCTACAATTTTTGGAAGTTGCAAGAATGGTCTTGCAGTGTGCATGTCAGGGATATATTGGAAAAATGATTGGATTACAAACAGTAAGTAAAATTATAATTCTTGGAAAAAGTTTAAGGAGACACAAATATTGTCTAGTGTAAAAGGAAAGAGTGTAAGTGAGATGCAAATAGGGTGTGAGAATTATTTTTGGACTCAATATGGCGTAGAAGTAGCAAGATTATTAAAAGATTTACAGAATAATTTGAAAGAGAATTTTTTCGATAATGCGGATGGAAAAGTTGATCAAGTGAATGGGTCTAATGAAATAACGGATGATAGTACTCAACATGCTTTTAGTGAGAGTGCAAGTGAAGAAGAGGAATGTCCACCACCATTTATTCAGTTAGAAAAGTGGTGCATTGCAATCAATGGACAGCGAGAAGGACCATTTGATAGTTCAACTATTAAAAATTTAATAGTTGAAAGAAATTTAAGCGAAATAGATTGTCTGGTATGGGAAAAAAGTATGGAAAATTGGTGTTTAATGAGTAAAGTAGCTGAATTTAAAGATAGTAAAGATATAACAAACTCAACTTCAGATACTAATAGTTGTAATACCAATAATAGTAGCATTAGCAGTGAAAAAAAATTACATTAAACCCTGAAAAGGGCGTAATTACATGTGAACATTGTTCGCAAAAACTTAAGATTCCTAAGAAAACTGGTAGCTTTATTGTAAACAATCCAAAATGTCATAAAAAAATTTGTCATGTTTCTTAGTGTTTAAATGTTGCGAATTGAATACTATTTCTTAATATAGTAGATTGTTAATTTATATAATTGATTTTAGCTCTAATATTTTCTAATGTATTAGAGCTTTCTTTGAGTTTATTAGTTCACATGGAATGGTGTGAAAGAGTAGTTAGTCGTAACAGAGGCATAGTTGATAAGGCTTTTGATACGATTGAAAGTGATGAATTTAAAAAAGTAGGAATATCATTATCAGATTTTATGATAGTACAGCGAATAACTACTAAGATTATGGAGGAGTTTATGGTAACTAAATTAATAGTTGGTGGATTATTTTGTATAATATTTGTAATGCATTTGTACTTTACTAAAAATGAATATAATAAGGGACGTTTATATACTAAATCAATGTTAATGCCTCTATTATTGATTTATTATATATTAAGTGTAGCAGAAGTTAGTAAATTAATTGTAATGGCATTATTATTTGGGTTTATGGGTGATATGTTTTTGATGCGGTCAAAAGTTAAAAATAATTTTATGCTTGGATTAGGGGCTTTTCTCATAGGTCACATTTGTTATGTTTTGCTTTTTTTACATGGGATTTCTTTTGCAAGAGATGTGCCAGTGTGGTTTTACATTATAATAATAATATATGTTATTTTCGCTTGTGCTGTATTAAAGAAATTAAAAAATCATTTAGGAGATATGAAAGTACCCACTTATATATATATGGCAGTTATTTTATTAATGAGCTTTGTTAGTCTAACACGTATTTGGGTTACAGGGATGAACATATCGTTTTTTCTACCTTTTATTGGGTCATTATTGTTTATATGTTCAGATTTTATGTTGGCATTTTATACTTTTATAGGTGAATTTAAAAATGGAAGCATATATATTATGCTAACTTACGTTTTAGCACAAGTTTTAATTGTTAGCGGATATTTATTATAGTGTGCTTTAAGTAATTAAGATTTTTATTTTTCTATACGTACTTTCCAGTAGTTTGTGCCTTTAATGATTTCATTGGGTTTGGTGTTCTTAGTCCCATTTCATTTAACAATATCTCCTTTATTTAGTAACTATTTTATTCGTTTTACTCATAATTTATATTAAACATATATCCAATACAGTTTAGAAGAATCGAAGCTAGGATATAATAGTATATATATTACACCTTTGGAGGCACTCAAATGTCCTGAAATTGGGGGATTTGAAGACGATATGAACAAACTTCAAGCTCGCGGAAATGAAGCGAAGTCCACACAATAATGCACATAAAAGCATTGAGAGCTATTGGAGCAAGTATAGAAAAAATGGAGAGTCTTTTAGAGAAAAACCTATTATGAATCAATATAGTAATACTCTATATGAATCACTACAGAATTACTAGTCCATTTGTAGTAGCTTAAGTATATAGGGTTTGAAGATAAATATTATCTGTGGCCCCTATTTTTTTATGTAGAATTTTCTATTAGAGGTTATGTAATTGATAAGGAAAGGCAAATAATAGTGAATGTTTTTATTTAAAAAGCTTAAATATATCCCAAATGCTAAATGTAGTCTTTTTATATGTCTTATTTTTAATAGCACGTTCTGGATTCTTTATATAGCCCATTCCTTTCATGCCATATCCTGGTATAATAGCTTTCTTCATTTGTCTTTTTAACTTTCCAGTAGTTCGTGCCTTTAATGATTTCATTGGGTTTGGTGTTCTTAGTCCCATTTTCATTTAATAATCTCTCCTTTATTTAGTAATTATTTTATTCGCTTTATTCATAATTTACATTGGATATATTTTCTAATTTGCTATGATTTTATTGTATACTCACGTGGATACAATAGCAATAAATAGTTATTATAACTAAATTTTATTATTTATATATTTTAAGATAAGGTACCTTACATAGTTTTGATTCTATTATGGTAAACAAATGATTAAATGGTTGATAATTCTGTGATATAATGTTAGGTTAAGAGATGGTTTCAATTGATTATGCTAAATTAGATGAGGTTAGTGTGTCATTAAAGAAGCTTTATGAAATGTTACAATACAATTTAGAAGAGTCGAATCTGGGATATAATAGTATATATATTACTCCTTTGGAGACACTAAAATGTCCTGAAATGGGGGCGTTTGAAGATGATATGAACAAACTTCAAGTTCGCGGAAATGAAGCACTTGAAGACATACAAAAATTAATAACAGGTATACATAATGTAATAAATAAATTTCAGGAAACAGAAAGCAAGTTAGAACGTGATGTAAATGCAGCAACTGTTAGCAGTTCAACTCTTCTTGGTGCAGGGGTTTTAGGAAATAAAAATATTGGATCTAATGGAAGTATATTATCGAATGAAAGTATAACTTCAAAGAACACAGGTACTAAAAAGACAGATAAAACAAAAAGTATTGATGATTTTATACTTGCAGCA
>NZ_CALEVF010000323.1 GCF_937920395.1 uncultured Clostridium sp.
TCCATATGAGAATTTTACAGTTCTAAGCAATAAAAAGCATACAACATAACGAAAAATATATTGTATGCCCTTTTACTTTTTTATAATAATTTATAGACAAAGTTCATTTAATTGTATTGTAAATATGTTATTAAGTATTATAACTATTGCTGTTGAAAACTAAAGAATAAAATTCATCTTTTGATTCCTACCATTTTTCATTTAGGTACGCAAGTGTCGTAATAGGTTTTTAAAAGCATTGATATCACTAGCCTAGACGCTTGACTAAAACACTTAAAACAAAGTACTGTTAAATTATTTAAAACAACAACTGTCGGTTGTATGAAATATAGATAAAATTTATTTTTAATTTTAATTGAAAATATAGAAATTATAATTAATTTGTAATAATAATAAGCTGTTAAAAGATTATGGCTAATTAGCTAAAGTAAATAGTGTGTGAGATTTATAAGTAAAAACTGTAATAATATTTTTGTAAAATAATATATGTTAAACCGTAAATGTTGGGTTTTTCAATAATATTAGAGCAATTTTATTTGTAAAAATTATACTAATAACTTCTGAATTTTTAAATAGTCTATGGCCTTGGCTAAAAAACAAATCCTTTTGTTTAGTAAAATCTAATTTTATGTATTTCGTTTTTAATAACATGATTCTTTTGAAATAATTTTTTGTAATCATTAAATAAAAATTTTTATAATGCAAACCTGTTTGCATTATAAAAATCGAGAAATAATTAATTTTTGTTAGTGTATTTATTAATGTTTTTGTCTGTAACGTGCAACAAGTTGCACGTTACAGACAAAAACCTGATAGCAGCACGAAGTGTTGCTATCAGGTTTGAATGTAAAATAAAATACGCGTTTACACGTATTTTATAGTTATTTTCAAGAAATTATGTTGTGGTTTAAAATTAAAAATTTATGCATTTTATTAAATCTAATTACCTAGTTTACACGCATAACATGTGCGTGTAAGCTATGGTAATCAACTTTGGGTGCATAAGTATTTAAGGTCTATCTAATTTTTTAAGAATTAATTATCGGTGTAGGCTCGGGCAGATTGCTTCCCGAGATAGTTTATAGATAATTTCACAATAAAAATTTATTTATTAAAAAGATTTTAAATTGCGTAAAAAACTCCCTAAGAGGTTTTTTACAAAGCAAGCTCCATGCAGGAGCATAATAAAGGTGCACTTCTTAACAAGCAAACTTATTTATTGTATTTTCAAAAACATTTAAAAAAAGTGATAATAATAAATCATTAAAAACTAAGGAGGTTTTATTATCGCTAGTTTAACGTTTCAAATCTTAAAAAAAATAGATTCTAAAAAAATGTTTGGCGTAGCAAAAAATCCGGAAAAAGCTAAACAACGTCAAGCTGATTTGTTAGCGGGGAATAAACCAAATCCCCTAAGAACATATGGAATTCACAGTCGCGAATCGTGTGATGATTATAAAAGAAACGCATTAAATTTTTCCGTTTGGGAAAGAAGTAACCATGGAGAAAAGGAGTTTAAAAATTTAGACAACATCCCCAAGGAACACATAACAGAGTGGCTACAAGCTAGCATACTTAAAGGAAATAGCATGGCTACTACCCGTTTGAAAGCTGCATCTATGGCAAAAGTTATGGGCTGTAATAGTAATACTTTTGGCATAAATTTAAGTAAGAGAGGAGACAGAGATAATATAACTCGAAGTCGTGGAACTGTAGAAAAGGATAAGCACTTTTCGATAGAAAATAATAAGGAAAAAATTAATTTTTGTGAGGCGACAGGTCTACGGCGATCCGAACTGGAGCAACTGCGACCTGAACAAATTTGTGTAGATAAAGTAGGAAATGTAACTCTAGATTTTAGCTCTAAAAAAGAGTACAGGAACATGACAAAAGGAGGCAGGGGCAGAACTGTACACCCAATTCGAGAAAAGTGTGATGTAGTAAAAAATGCTAAAGAAAATGCGGAAAAAATGGGTCGTGAACATGTTTTTAGCAAAATAAGTTCCGCAATGGATGTTCATAGCTATCGTTCTACATTTGCGGAAAACAAATATTCGGAAGCAATTAAAGATCTAAAAGATAGTGGCGAAACAATAAGAAATGATTATATTTGCCGTGATGGAAGTGGAAGAAGATATTGTAGAATTGCATTAACTATTGTAAGTAAAGAACTGGGACATAGCCGATTAGATATAGTGGTAAAACATTATTTAGATATAAAATAAAATTCATAGCTTACTTTTGACCCAATATTTTAATATAGTAAATGTAATGGAAAAACCTATAGTTATAGTATTGGTTATAGACATTATAATAGTAAAACTTGGTTAACCATGGTTAAGAGGTCTATTCTTCCAGCTGGAGAAAGTGTATTTCCCACTTTCTCCAATGCTCTTAATCCTTCTTTTAAAGCATTTAGTGACCTTGTATGAATTTCAATATCCGCTTTACTTCTAAAGTACCTTAAAATGGATTTTAAGACATGTATTTGTTCTTCTGGTTTTGAATTGCTCTCATAGATAACGTGCCACACCCATTCCCCATATTTCTTTACAACATAATTTATCACGTAATGATTGTAAGTTGATTCACTCTAGCTCTCTCTTTAATACCTATCTTCTATTCTAATTGCTAATTTAGATACACTAACTCTAATATTAATCTATTTATGTTTTACAACTATACCTTTTAACTTTCTCTTAAATAAACTATGATCTATCTGCATTTCAATTCTTCTCATTTTTCTTCTGAATCACATACCGTTAGTTAAACTTTGTACCAATATAGATAAGTAAATAGGGTAAGACATGACACCCATAATATATATAAAAAACTACTATATAAGTATCAGTATTTTTTACTTAATAGACTTCAGAATGGCTTGTCTATCAAATCTATAAAGGTTTTTTTGCACAATTACCGTATAAGTATTATTTACTTAATAATAGTTATTAAGTAAATAATACTATAAAAAAAGAAGGTATAATGTACCTTCTTTCTAATTATTCGTTTAATTTATAAATATTATATTCAAATCCATTATTTTTACTTATACCTTTATAATAAATATCTAGTAGGTGATTTTCTATCAATCTCTTAACTATTGCACTTATACGTGGTTGTGTTACTCCTAAATCTTTTGCGAGTTCTGTCTGCTTTACTTGATATAGATTGCCTTGTGCTTCACCTTCCTGAACCAATAGATGTTGCCTATATCTCATGTGATAATATAATCTTAACTCATCTGTACTTATTACTTTATTAATACATAATACAGTTGCTAAATAACTAACACTAAAATTTTCATCAATATCACATTTAATAGCATTTATACTATAAAAATCTTTTATACCCGCCCTTGAATTGCCTTTTGTTTTATTTATTGTATTATCACCAACTAAACTTTTTAATGTTTCAATTAATACTGGCTTTGATAATGTACATCTGCCTTTACGTGGTGTAATCAATTTAACTATTTGATCAGTATATAAACCACTCTCTATATTGTTTTTCATTACATTAAAAATCAATAATTTATTACCATTCATGTACTTTACACCCTTTCTACTGGTATATTTCAATTGTTTTGCTATTTTGTTCTCAATTATAATTTCATTTTCCGTATGTTCAAAATCTGATACAACCTTACTAAAACATTTCTCATCGTGTTCATATTTACATTCTTTACACCCATATGATGCATTATGTAAATTTTTATACATATCATTTACTTGATAATTTAATTCTTTATCACTCATTTTAGGATTATTTTTAGTATTCCATTCTGTGCATATGTGTAATATATCATTTTTAGATTTATTTCTTAATCTTAAAGATACAACTATCTTTTGTAAATCAATATTTCTACTACCATCACCACTACCTTGCTTCAATATGTCTATTACACAAGGTTTTAACCTAGTATTATTAATAGTGTATTGTGTTACTCTACTGTCTTTATTGTCTTTAGCATTGCAACAATACTTATTATATAGTTTATCTATATTATATCTTTTAATAGTATCTTCTTTGAATATTTTTATTATATTAACTCGTTTAACTTTTTCTTTTATATTATACGTATATGGTATTCTCAAAATTTGTGTAGTCTTAGTTGAGTTAGTATCTGCCACTAACCTATCACATAATACCTTTTGTACCTCTAATACTTTCTTAATGTCCTGTGTTGGTTCTATACACGTATAAGCATGGTAACCATGTCCACTATCGACTAAAACATGATACCATAATCCAATAGACTTAAATTTCTCTACTATATCCTTACAACTAAAATTTTCTCCTAAATCTTTCTTGTCAAAATCCCAGGCCAAAAAATATCTTGTATGTAGATTTTCTTCCTGGCCATTTTCTTTATTTTTAGTTGTTGCTAATGTAAAGTAAGTATTTAATCCATATGCTACACTTGAATAACTTACTAAATCATCTATATTATTAAAAAATTCTATTTTACTAAAAATTTTGTCTTTCTCTATATTGGTTTTATTATTTTGAAATACTCTTATATATTGATTATCCTTTAACTTATTTCCAGACACTATTTCCTGAGCGTATAAGCTTTTAAAAAATTGTTTCATTTCAATTTGCTTGTCCAAATATTGCATTTATCCCTCACTTCCATTAAAATAACTAATTATTAACTATCCCGTAATAGTGGTATAAGCTTTTTAATTTTTTTGTTCTTTATTTTTGTTTCTACACCTATGTAGTCTTTTTTTTGAAAAAATATAAAATTTCTTAAAATTTTTTTATTATTTAAATAAGTTTTAATAAAATCATCAAAATTATAAAAATTGAATTGATTTTATATAGTTACTTTTAAAAAAAAATATAAGTTTTCTTGCTTTTTATATAATTACATGAAACTATCTTAGTTGATTATTGGTTCAGTCATACAATCATAATAATGAAAATTTATCAAAAAAAATAAAGTAAGGAAATTAATAATCACTTAATTACCAGAGTTAAGAAAATGACTACCTAAACTGAATTAAACACTCCACTTCGAATAATGAAAGGCTATCCATGTTATTTAAACATAATAAAAAAGCAACCCCTTTTAGGCTGCTTTTTAGTTCATATTATTTCCATTCGAAATTTTACCATGGATCTAGATATAACATTGATTCATGTCCATGAGATTCACTTTTAAATTCATAATATAATAGCTATAGAAATACCTATTAAATTTGATTAATTAAATTTAACTAACTGCTTAACAAACCTTATAATATAACGTTTGTTAATGATCGTTTCTATTTATATATTTAAAATTAATTTTTCTTAGCATCCTTTTTTTGCATTTTGTATTATATATTTGGTTATATTAAAAAAAAGGAGCTTAAACCTCAATTGCAAAACTAAATTCCACCCCCACCACATTAAATAGTGGAAGTTAGTCTTACAAATTAAAGGGTAGATTTTACCTTTACAAATTATTATACTAATATTAGATATACCAGGACAATAATCCTTGCTTAATTGTAGGGAGGTTTCATTATGCCAAAATCCAAACACCTAAACCTTAGTGAAAGATTTATGATCGAACACATGATTAGAGATTCTTTTTCATTTAAATCAATTGCTAAAGAACTTTGTCATGACTGTACTTCTATTTCAAAAGAAATTAAACATCATATTACATTAAAAAAGACAGGCGCCTTTGGAAAATCATTTAACAACTGTATTCATCGTTTTGATTGCGAATACTCCTATATCTGTGATAGTCCAAGCTGTCATAACCGCTATTGTCGCTTTTGCTCAAGATGCTCAGATGTTTGTTCTGATTACAAAGAATATATATGTCCATTACCATCAAAACCACCGTATGTTTGCAACGGATGCGATGATCTTAAAAAATGTACTCTCCAAAAATCTTTCTATAGTGCGGCTACCGCCCAGAAAGAATATGAAACTCACCTTTTTGAATCACGCAGTGGAATTACCACAACAGAAGAAGAAATTTTGCGTTTAGACAAATTAATCAGCCCACTTATACAAAAAGGGCAATCAATTCATCATATATGTTCCAACAACAGGGATGCCATAATGCACAGTGAAAAGTCAATTTACAATTATATTGATTTTAATCTTTTTTCTGCTAGAAATATTGATCTCCCTAGAAAAGTAGTATATCGTCCAAGAAAGAAATCTAACAACAATTTTAAAGTAGATAAATCTTGCAGAATTGGCCGCACTTATGAAGATTTTTTGACATTTATGAAAGAAAACCCAGACACTCCAGTTGTCCAAATGGATAGTGTGGAAGGTATAAAAGGTGGCAAGGTTATTCTAACTATTCACTTCACAAGCTCTCAATTTATGCTAGCATTTATTAGGAGTGCCAATACTTCACAGTCTGTAATTGATATTTTTGAAGACCTCTACTGGGAACTTAGTCCAGAAATTTTTTTAAAACTCTTCTCAGTAATTCTTACGGACAACGGCAGTGAATTTTCAAATCCAGAGGCCATTGAGTTTGATAAATTAGGTAATCAAAGGACTCGTATATTTTACTGTGATCCATCGGCACCATACCAAAAAGGTGCTATTGAAAATAATCATGAAATAATTCGTATGATTGTTCCAAAGGGACACAGTTTTAATTCATACCTACAGAAGGATATTTCGTTAATGATGGATCACATCAATTCCTACGGAAGAAAAAAGCTGAATGACCGTTCACCATATTCGGTATTCAGCTTCCTTCATGGGACTGTTACACTTGAAAAACTCGGTTCAGAATACATCTCACCAAATGATGTAACTCTGATACCTAAACTACTTAAAATATAACTATATCAGGCAAGCATTACTGTTGGGTATATCTTACTAATTTATAACATTTTAAGGGGTGGATTTTACATTCGCGAAAAAAAGGTTAATTTCCACCCTTTATTTGGTATACCCTAAAACAGGCAAAATCTGCTTGATATACTTCATATTATACCTATTTTGCTTTAAAGTTAGTAGCTTTAAACCTTTTTTGATTTTTAAATTTTTATAATTTTCATAATTATTTTTTACAGTGGAACTTAACTCTACAAAGTGGAAGTTACTTTTTCAATTCACCAAAGGAGCTTAAATGGATAATACTAAGATTTGTACTAAATGCAAAAGAGAATTACCTCTTGATAAATTTGCAAAATATAAACGATCTAAAAATGGCCTAGCCGCATGTTGCAAAGATTGCATGAATACATTAAGCAGGATTAGCTATGCAAAAAACGCAAAACAGTATCCAAAAGACAGAAATGTCATTTCTAATACCAAAATTTGTACTAAATGCAAAAAAGAATTACCTCTTGATAAATTTGGAAAACAGAGACAACATAAAGATGGATTAGCCTCATGGTGCAAAGCCTGCAAAAACCCATTAAATAAAATAAAATCAAAAGAATATCGAGAAAAAAAGAAGGCAAACGAACCTCCAGAAAACAAAAAAGCCATTTCTAATACTAAAGTTTGTACTAAATGCAAAAAAGAGTTATCTCTTGATAAATTTAATAAAAAAAAAGAAAATAAAAATGGATTAACAGCAATTTGCAAAGATTGTTCAAGGGCGAAAAGACGTAAATATGATACTACACATAAAAAAGAAATATTACAGTATCGTGAACGTCGGCATAAATGGAAATCTGAAAATAAAGACAAAGTAAATGTGACGACCCATAAACGTAGAGCAAAGCTACGTTTATTAACATCTGATCTTACTGTTCTACAATGGCTACAAATAAAAATAGATTTTAATAATTGTTGTTGCTACTGTGGAAGGGAGATACCTCTTGCACTTGAAATGGACCACTTTATATCACTTAATGCTGGTGGAGGATTTACCAAAACTAATATAGTCCCCGCTTGTAGGAGTTGTAATTCTAGCAAAGGTCCAAAAGACTTTGCAAAATGGTATTCAGATTACAAGTTTTACTCAATAAAACGTGAGTTATTTATACTAAAATACCTTTCCGGGACAATAAGCAAAAACATCTAATTTCAAACAAGATTTTACTATTAATTTAGATTTTAAATAATAGTAAATTTCCATCCCAAGAATGTCATTATAGGTTTATATAGACCATGTAGGAGTGTTCTTATGATTCGACAATGATAACCACCTTTAAATAAAAATAAGCCTCATATAAGCCCTAGATTAATTTTAAAGATATATATTTATGTATTGGCAATCTATTAATTTTAATTATTTGGAGTAGAACAATGCTTTTGTACATAAATAATAGTAAGGACCGCTTAAAATTGTACCGCCCTTACTATTATTTAAGCAATACTATTTACGCATAAACTGTTAGATTTACCTTAATTAAAACAGGCATACGTATATAATTTCTTTTGTATTACTTCTGTAATTTATTACTTTTATATTGCTTTTATAATAAAATTGTTCTCTCTCTCATTTTCGCATTTATAGTCATTGTAATATCTACCATTACTTTTCATAAAACGAATCTTAATATTTATCAATAACATCTTTTGATAAATAAAATAAGGATAACCAACGATATTAGTTACCCCTTAATAGACTCTCTATTCGCTTTTTAATTATTATAGGTGTATTATATGTTTTTTATATAATAATGCATTAAATTAGCTCTAACAAGTTTTAAACTACATATTTATGCTACTCTATACTTTAATATGTTTATATCAGCTTCACATAATTCAAATATACCTAATTAATTCACTCAATGCTTTTATTGTCCCATCCAAGAAGTTTCTTTTCAAGATTATCAAAATCATATGCTCGCTGTTCATAATCATTAAACCCGCCAACTTTAATTTTACCTTTAGGAATTTGATAGTCCCTCGTTATGGCATCAATTATCCAACCTACTATAGTAGTTATACCTGATGTTACTTTAGCAATCTCATATTTTTCTTTTATAGTATTCACGTCTCCATTTGCAGCATCTAATATAGATTTGGCTTCTACCCCTTTTATGTTCTCTTCAAATATACTTTTAACCTCGCTTATAAGCTCTATAGAGTACTTTTCTACTTTGTTGGTAGATTTACTCTCACTAGTAGAACACACTTCGTCTATAACCTTTGAACTTGATCTGTTTGTCTTTATGTAAAATTTTAAACTTGTAACTTTTCTCACAGTTTTAATTTCTTCAAATTCAAAACATATATCGGTCTTCTCTTTCAACTCTTTCTGTGCTTGGAATATAATCTTTCGCTTAAAATCGTTATACCTTATGTATTCAGTCGCAGTTAGCTCAAATAACTTTCTTATGTCTTCTATTTTCATTTCCCTACTACCTATTTTTTGATATTGCTTTAATAATTCATAAAATCTAAGAGAATAAATACTACGTAATTTTAAAGTATTTGATAATTCATAAATAGTAAAAGGATTTTCTTTGTTAAGACATATATACATAGATTTTAAAACAGGATGAAATTGAACACTTAATATTCCTGACCCTTCATCGTTTTCTGCTAAAGCTAGGAAAGGAACATAAGTTGTTCTTTTTCCCTCTTTGAATGTTAATACATTCCCCATAAGTTCTTTAATTTGTCTTGGTATTTCTGAATAATTAGATTTATTTTTAGTATTAAATAATTCCATAATATCTGCCACTTTAAACTCATATGATTTTAAATCTGCATCATCTTTTTTTATCCTAGAGGCCATAAGTCTTAAAAATTTTTGTTGGCCTATTCTTAATCGATAGCTTGCTTCAATCAATTTATTTGATTGAACTACTAATGCGCTCTTCATGTTTTCCAGATTTTCCACCTTTCCCATAATCTCACCTCTTATTAACAATAATATATACCATATACGACTACTTGTAAATAGACGTACGACAATTATATTTTAGTCTCATTCGGTATGATTAGGTCGTCTTTCGGTATGATTAAGTCGTTTTTAAAACCTATTTTCGGTATGATTAAGTCGTTTTTCGGTATGATTAAGTCGTTTTTAGTATGCTCAACCATAGTCATATCAACGTCTTAAAAGGTACGTAAATCCTTTAAATCTTTTGTTGTTTATTTAAATCTTTTAAAACAACAACTATAGTTGTTCTATTTTAATTAAATATATTTTTAGATGATAGAAATATAAAATATTATTAATTACTGTCCTATAAAATATATAAAAATAAAATATTATTATATTTTATTTGATTAATAACTATAAATATGGTTAGAATAGTTAGATATTCTGACATTATATGTTGTAAAAACGATCAACATTGCATATAATAATAAATGAGGGGACGTGATATTTATGTTAAACACGTTAAATGAAAGATTAAAACAAGCAAGAAAAAATTTAGGATTATCACAAGAATACGTTGCTGAAGTAATGAATATGAATAGAACAACAATTACTTCAATAGAAGCAGGTAATAGAAAAGTTACGGCTATTGAACTTAAATCCTTTTCTGAGTTGTATGGAGTTACAATAAATGACTTAATATATAATGAAGAAAACAAAAATGAAACAAAAATGTTTGCAAGAGCATTTTCAAGTTTATCTGATATAGATAAAGACGAAATAATGAATTTAATTGAATTTAAAAAGAAAATCAAGGCAAGGTATAAGGTGAATGCTTAATGAAATTGATCTAAGTGATTTTTTTTACAATCCTGAAGTTCTTGCAAAAAAAGTATTAGAAGTTTATTTTTCACACAAAAAACCTTCTTACCCAATAGATCCTTTTGATATTTTGAATTATTTCAAAGTGCCATATCAATTTAGGAATTTTGAGGGTTTAGAAGGTATTTATATTTTACCTGAAAATGAGCAGGACATTCCTATTATAGGTATTAACAATAAAAGACCAATATCAAGGCAAAGATTTACTGCAGCACATGAACTGTGTCATCATATAAAGGATAAAAACAGCAATTCATTTTGTCCTATTGGAAAAAATAACAATCCTGTTGAAAAATATGCAGATAAATTTGCTAGCAAATTGTTAATGCCACAAGCAGAATTAGCTTTTCAAGTAAAAAAATTAGAAGAAAATAATTATATTGATTTTACAAATATTATATATATTTCTGATTATTTTGGTGTAAGTTTTGAATCTTGTGTTTTTAATATTGCATACACACTTAAAAAAATAGAGGGTGATACTGATCCCAAAACTATTAAAAAAAGAATTCGTAAATTTAAACCTGATACAAAAAGAATAGAATTAGGAATAAAAAAATATAATCCAGTATTACTCAAAAACATAATTAATTCATATGAATATTTTTTTGAAAATGAGAGCAAGGTGGTTTGGTATAACTTTAAGAGGGATTTTGTTTATAATGAAAATAAGCTTGAAGGTATAAATATTGAATCAGAGGCTGTTTCAGAAATTTTAACTGATTTAAGAATACATAAACAAGATAGTAAATATTGCAAATCACAATATAAAGATATAATTGAAGTTGTTGGACATGCTTCGATGTATGATTATTTAATGACAACAAAAGATAAGTTAAATATATTTAAAACATTAGATTTAAATGCTATGCTATTTCAATATGCGCCATATCCAGAAGGTGCAGGAAAAATAAGAAATTCAAATAACATTGTTACTCAAGCGCAGTTTGAAACTTGTGATTATTGTAATATACCGAATGAGTTATTAAAATTAAACAAAGATATAGAAGAACTTTTAATTAAAAAAGATAATATATCTATTTCACAATATGTTGATGAAGTAGTAAAAATTCATCATAAAATTACAGTGATACATCCATTTAGCGATGGTAACGGTAGAATTTCTAGGTTAATGCTAAATTGGTTTTTTAAACTTAATGGGTTACCACCAGTATATTTAAAATATAAAGACAAAGATAAATATTATCATGCTTTAAATAAAGCTGATCTAAATGGAGACTATTCATATTTAAGTGAAGTTTTCTATAAGGAGATAATTATATCTATAATTCAGTTGAATACAAAGTTCAAATTATAATATTTAAACAAAAATCATTGATCATAATAGTCAATGATTTTTGTTTTTGAGTCAAAATTTAGAAAATAACCAAGTTACACCCATATGAACAAGTACATTACACATAATTATTTCACCTTTTCTATTTCTTTGAAGAATAATCTTAAAGCCTCATTAACTACGAAACTTTTATCAAGGTTATTTCTATCACAAAGTTTATCTATTTTCTTTAACAATTCTTTCTCGACATAATAGGTCTTTCTTGAATGTATATCAGTATATTTGTCCTTCTTTTTAATGATGTTTGAAATATCACTAACAACATCACTAGTTGTACTGATAGTAATGTCACTATTTATATCACCATTTATATCACTAATGATGTCACTATGCTTATTTGTATCAATAGAAATAGGCTTTTTATTAATACTATCTAATATACCAAATTTCATATTTTTTGAGTTACCCATTTTACAACCTCCTCTCCAAATGCAGTATAATCTTCAAACCCATGACACTTCTCGTAGTAATTAATAATTGGTTTTCCATTGTCTTGACTGTACTCGATTTTACTATCTATACGAATAACAGTGTTAAATACTTTGTCTCCAAAAGAGTTTACAAGAGCTTCTTTAATGTCTTTCGAAATAGTTTTTCTTCCATTAAATTTAGTTATTAATACACCTAAAATTTCAAGGCCAGGATTCAAATTTGTTTTTATACTGGAAAAAGAACTAACTAAATTTTTAATACCTTTCATTGAGAAATAACTTGGATCAACTGGGATGATTAAGTAATTGCTTGCTACCAGTGAATTAACACTTAATAATCCTAAACTTGGAGGGCAATCTATAATTATATATTGGTAGAGGTCCTTTATTTGCTCTAGTATTCGCTTTAAAATAGTTTCCCTAGACATTAAACTGCTTAGTGTTATTTCTGCATTAGCAAGGTTTATGTCACTTGGGATGATATGTAATTTAGGATAATCAGTTTCTATAATTACTTTTAATATGTTTTCTTTATCAAATTCTTGATTATTGAGCAAATCATAAACAGAAGATATTAACTCTTCATCATCAATTCCAACACCAACTGTAGAATTTGCTTGTGAGTCCATATCAATTAGCAATGTTTTCTTACCATGTTTAGCTAAATATGCAGCCAAATTAATAGCCGTCGTTGATTTTCCACACCCGCCCTTTTGATTAAATATTGAAATTATCAAGTAAACCACCCCCAAAAAATTATTTTTTATACTTATTTGTGAATTCAAAAAGTGCTAATGATATAAGATCTTGTTTCTTAATGCTTGAATAAGCCTTACATAGCTTATCAAAGGAATCATAAACTGGTGAGTATAGTTTTACACTCTTTGTAGTAATATTTTTCTGCAGGGCCTGTGGGAGTGCATTTATATCTAACTGGGGCACATCTATTACATTAATATTACTTTTATAATTTTTGAGCATTTCCAGTATATCTTCTTTATTTTGCATCCAATCAATCATATCAGTTTTCATAATTTTAATTTCCTGTAGTTCTGTATTTGTTTTTGCAACACCTTTAGATTGTAATTTTTCACTTATTATATCAATACTTTTGTTTGGCTGTAATGGTTTTTTATTAGAATCACTTGCGGTAAAGGTTATACTTTCAGGTGTATCTTCAAAAAAAACCATTTGACCATTAACATGATTTTTTACTTTTATAATACTTTTGTCATATTCATATGTATTATTTGTTTTATTAAAGCTATAACATTCTTTTAGAAATCTGTCTCTAATAGTCGTGCGCGCGACTCCAATAGCTTCACATATTTTAGTTAATGTATTCCCTTTTGTAAGTTCAGTATTAATATATTCTAGTTGTGACAACACTTCTAGCCTATCAAATTCAACTCTTTCCAATATAATCACCCCACAATATTTTAATTTCACTTTTATATTACAAATACTTTTGTAACACTTTGATAATATTCTATAAAAATTTAATAATACCTTTTTATTTTTAGATGATACCAAGTAAACAAAAGGTCAGAGTAGTATAACACTCTGGCCTTACTAGAATTGAACTAAACTATAAAGCAGATCTTTTGCTTCCTGATCTATTCCTATATATCTTAGAGTTATTTTCTGGCTGCTGTGATTAAAAGTGTCCATTATTAATCCTATGTTATATCTACTTGCCTTATAGGTCCAGTAACCCCATGCTTTCCTTAAACTATGTGTACCAAAATTTTCAATTCCAACAGAAGTAGCTGCAGTTTTTAATACCCTATACGCTTGGGTGACTGTTATGTGATCATCTAGCCCTTTTCTACTTTTAAATATATAATTATCAGATTTAAGTTTATTTTGATTTATATATGCTTTAAGGGCTACCTTAAGGCTATCATTTAATTTTATTTTTTTCTCTTTATTTGTCTTCTGCTCACGAAGTACAAAATAGTCTTTAAAATTTCCTTTCTCGTTTAAAATATCAGAAACCCTTATTCCAACAACATCGCTTATTCGTAATCCGGAATTTAATTGAAATTTTCCTAAAAGCCAATCCCTTTCATTTTTTCCTTTAAGGTATATAAGCAAATCAGAAATTTTCTTTTTATCTTTTATAGGTTCTACAACCATATTTTCACCTTTCCTTACAATGTATCGTATTTATATTATATCATATAAAACGATACATTCAAAGCAATGGTTGCTTAGTTAAATTTAACTAAATGCTTAACAAGCCTTATAAATCAACGCTTCACGTAAAAAAATGAATGTACGATTTTAGTTAAAATCGTACATTCGTAGAACCAAACAAAAAACTATATAAATAAGGTTAGACGGTTCTTTTTTAGTTCATATAACAATTTTTATATTGTATGCCTTTCTTTGCTTAACACTTAAGTACGGAGGATGTATTTTCAATAATATTAAGACAATTACATTTCTCTTAACGTATGAAATATCATTTTATAAGATTTAATATTTCCCTTCCAACTTAATTGTATTATAATGTAAATGAGCCGTAAATGTTGTTTATCGAAGTAAATTTTATAACAAATAGTAAGTGAGGATGTGATTTGTTGAATACAAAAGTTAATAAATCAGAATTATATAAACTATCATCAGTAGAAATTTATAAAATGGTTTTAACAAGAGATTTATTTAGATTTCCTAAAGGTTTCTGGCTAAGACCAGATGCTGAAAAAAATGCAATTGAAGTTACCAAATATTTATTAGAAAATGTTCTTAATTTTACAGATGAACAAATAAAAACAAAAATAACTAATGAATTTTTTAGGATCCATAGATTATCAGGTATGTTACATATTGTTTTTAATTGCTCTACCTATAAAGCTATCAACACAGTTTACCTCAATAAATTTAAACCTTGGGAATTAATATGTGTTCCTCAAAGTTATTGGACCTCACAAAGTGCTATTCAATCAACTAAATGGCTCATAGAAGAAAGACTTAAATATTCAGAAATAGATATAAAAAAACACTTAACCCTAAATATATTCACTAAAAATGGGTTAGGTGGAATGGTACAAACGATTTACAATAATTCTTCTTTTAAAGCAATTAGTTTAGCTTATCCAGGTAAATTTAAACCTTGGGAACTTATTAACGTACCCAATGGTTATTGGAATGTAGCTATAGGAATTGAAGCTATTAAATGGTTAATAGAAGATATTTTAAAACTTTCGCCCCAGGAAGCTGTTTTAAAAGTTAATTTGACTATAATTAATAAATATAAATTGAGTAATGTAGTAGATAGGTGTTTTGAAGGTTCTTACAAAAAAGCGATAAAAACCGCATTCCCAGAATTAGTTAGGAATACAAATGTTTAAATGCTTTTTCATACATTGATTAACTATGCCAAGTTACGAGTTACTACTTTTTTCATTATACTTTATAAACGCACGCGTTCATCTACGGAGTATGGCAACGATTCGTGTAGAAAACGGCCATAAGCTATTTTCATTATTTAAAATGGATAAAATAGTAATTCACGGAGAATACCAGCACAAAAACTTTACCTTTTGTGTTGGTATTTTTTAATGTCACAAAGTAATCTGGGTCACAAATGATTTCAATTCCGGTTCAATATAATTTTCGTTATGTTGTATGCTTTTTATTGCTTAGAACTGTAAAATTCTCATATGGA